>NZ_JBFSUL010000051.1:0-38009 GCF_041467395.1 Vibrio sp. 10N.247.310.98
TAACAGCGCTGAACGACGAACTGAACCGTATCGCGGAAACGACGTCTTTTGGTGGTAACAAGCTGCTTAACGGTACTCACGGTACTAAATCATTCCAAATCGGTGCGGATAACGGTGAAGCTGTAATGCTTCAACTGAAAGACATGCGCTCTGATAACGCTCAGATGGGTGGTAAGAGCTACCAAACTGAGAACGCGAAAGACAAAGACTGGAACGTTCAAGCGGGCTCTAACGACCTAAAACTGTCGTTCACTGACAACTTCGGCCAAGCACAAGAAATCGACATCAGCGCAAAAGCGGGTGATGACATCGAAGAGCTAGCGACTTACATCAACGGTCAACAAGATTCTGTTAAAGCGTCTGTTACTGAAGACGGCAAGCTACAAATGTTCACAGGCAACAACAAAGTGAGCGGCGATGTGTCTTTCTCTGGCGGTCTTGCGGGCGAGCTAGGTATTCAAGCAGCTAAAGACGTAACGGTTGATACTATCGACGTAACATCTGTTGGCGGCGCACAAGAGTCTGTAGCAGTAATCGATGCGGCCCTTAAGTATGTAGACAGTCACCGTGCTGAGCTAGGTGCTTTCCAAAACCGTTTCGACCACGCTATCAGCAACTTAGACAACATTAACGAGAACGTTAACGCATCTAAGAGCCGTATTAAAGATACCGATTTCGCGAAAGAAACGACTCAGATGACTAAGTCTCAGATCCTTTCTCAAGCTTCAAGCTCGATTCTTGCTCAAGCGAAGCAAGCACCGAACTCGGCACTTAGCCTACTAGGTTAATCGATTGAAAAGCCACGTTGACCGATAGTGTTGACGTTAGGCTTTCACAAATTAGCTCGTGGTGAGAGATGAGCGCTAAACAGACCCAGCTTCGGCTGGGTTTTTTATTGCCTGAAATTTGGAGAAGAGAGGGGAGTTGTGGTGTTGGTAGTTGATTGGAAAGCGAGATTCCCTATCACGTTCGTGCCTCACTGTAGGGAATGACGGGAGTTGGGTATTGGTGACTCTATAGCTAACTGTATAGAAGAGGTCGGTTTGAGTAACAATCACTCAGGCTTAAACCATAGTGTTTAATCGTCATCCCAGAATCGAACCGAGCGAGATGTCAGGGATCTCTGTTCGTGAGAGGCCCAAAGAAGAAGGGGATTTGTAGTTGTTAGGTATAAGGCCAAAGCGGCTGGTAATCTGGCATTAGAACTATATAGCAGGCACAAAAAACGCCACCCTTAGGTAGCGTTTTAATTAAAGCAGATAAGTAATCGAGATTACTTAGTTACTTTAAGAACTGGAGTTTCGCCAACAGTTACAGAACCAGAAAGCTTGTTCAGCTCTTTGATTTCGTCCATGTTAGAGATAACAACTGGAGTAAGCGTAGATTTTGCTTTCTCTTCTAGAAGCGCTAGGTCGAAAGTGATGATAGTGTCACCAGCTTTAACAGATTGACCTTCTTCAGCTACACGAGTGAAGCCTTCGCCTTTAAGTTCAACAGTATCGATACCGAAGTGAACGAAAAGCTCAACACCGTCGTCAGACTCGATAGAGAATGCGTGGTTAGTTTCGAAGATCTTACCGATAGTACCGTTAACTGGAGCTACCATTTTGTCGCCAGCTGGTTTGATCGCGATGCCGTCACCAACGATTTTTTCAGCGAAAACTACATCTGGCACATCTTCGATGTTTACGATTTCACCAGAAAGAGGTGCGATGATTTCGATTGCACCAGCATCAGCGCTGTCATCAGATACAAGCTTTTTCAGTTTGTCAAACAGACCCATTGTGTCATGCTCCTAACGTTTAGTTTTATTCTGTAGAATATACTATACCAATCTAACAAATTAGACGACTATTTTTAGCCGTCTAACGTTATTAAGCGATTGGCGATTACTGAGTTTTCTCAGCGATGAACTTTTCTACGCAAGCTTCAATTTCAGCAGCTGTTGGTAGAGATAGTGCTTCGTCAGCCATAGCTTTAACTTCAGCGAAGTTAGAGTTACGGATTACTTTCTTAACTTTAGGGATAGAGATACCGCTCATAGAGAACTCATCTAGACCCATACCAAGTAGAAGTAGCGTTGCACGCTCATCACCAGCAAGCTCACCACACATACCAGTCCACTTACCTTCAGCGTGTGATGCGTCGATCACTTGCTTGATTACTGTAAGAACAGCAGGAGATAGTGGGTTGTATAGGTGAGAAATCATTTCGTTACCACGGTCTACCGCAAGAGTGTATTGCGTTAGGTCGTTAGTACCGATAGAGAAGAAAGAAACTTCTTTCGCGAGGTGGTGTGCGATTGCAGCAGCAGCTGGAGTCTCAACCATTACGCCGATTTCGATTTCTTCATCGAAAGCTAGGCCTTCAGCGCGAAGTTCAACTTTGTACTCTTCGATTGCTTTTTTCAGTTCACGGATCTCTTCAACAGAAATGATCATTGGGAACATGATACGTAGTTTACCGTGTGCAGATGCACGTAGGATGCCACGTAGTTGGTCACGTAGGATTTCACGACGATCCAAGCTGATACGTACTGCACGCCAGCCTAGGAACGGGTTCATCTCTTGTGGAAGGTCCATGTATGGTAGGTCTTTGTCGCCACCGATATCCATAGTACGGATAATCACTGACTCGCCTTCCATTGCTTCTGCTACTTCTTTGTAAGCAACGTATTGCTCTTCTTCAGTAGGAAGCGCGTCACGGTCCATAAATAGGAATTCAGTACGGTACAGACCAACGCCTTCACCGCCGTTACGCAGGATACCGTCACAGTCTTTTACTGTACCGATGTTGCCACAAACTTCTACACGGTGACCGTCTAGAGTTTCAGCGTGTAAATCTTTTAGTTTTGCTAGTTCAGCCGCTTCTGCTTCGAAATCTGCTTTGATTTTCTTAGCTTCTGCTAGTTCAGCTTCAGAAGGGTTGATGATGATCTTGTTGTTCATCGCGTCTAGCACAAGCATGTCGCCGTTCTTAACTTGCTTAGTGATATCGTTAGTACCAACGATAGCTGGAAGCTCAAGAGAACGTGCCATAATTGAAGTATGAGATGTACGACCGCCGATGTCACAAGCGAAACCAAGAACGTAGTCTAGGTTGATTTGTGCAGTTTCAGATGGCGTTAGGTCGTAAGCTACTAGGATAACTTCTTCATTGATATCTGCTAGAGATACAATGTTGATGCCTAGAGCATTTTTAACGAAACGAGTACCGATATCACGGATATCAGTTGCACGTTCTTTTAGGTACTCATCATCAAGAGACTCTAGTGCAACAGCTTGCTCTTCGATCACAGTGTGGATCGCGTTGTCTGCGTGCATTTTTTCTTTCTTGATGAGTGCTAAAATCTCTTCTTCTAGCTCTTCATCTTCAAGCAGCATGATGTGGCCTTCAAAGATTGCTTCTTTTTCTTCGCCAAAAGTTTCAAGTGCTTTTTGCTTAACAACTTCAAGCTGTTGAGAAGATTTGTTACGAGCGTCAAAGAAACGCTGTACTTCTGCTTCAACTTGGTCGTCAGAGATAGATTGAGTGTTTAGGACAATTTCATCTTCTTGAAGTAGTAGTGCTTTACCGAAAGCAATACCAGGAGATGCTAGGATGCCTGAAATCATAGCCTTACCTTAGTTGTTCAACTGTAAACGGGAGAGTGTGTGACTTTAA
This sequence comes from Vibrio sp. 10N.247.310.98, assembly GCF_041467395.1. NCBI lineage: Bacteria > Pseudomonadati > Pseudomonadota > Gammaproteobacteria > Vibrionales > Vibrionaceae > Vibrio > Vibrio sp. 10N.247.310.98. The sequence goes on from NZ_JBFSUL010000051.1 coordinate 3,664, forward strand.
GTCGTCGACTAATGTCGCGCTTATTCCTATCTATTTCGAACAAAGCCACTTTGCTATGCAAAATGGCTTTGAAAGAAGGAGACCGTATTAGTGTAGTTGATCCATAAGAGCAACTAGGTGGTCTACTGCTTGCTGAGCTTGAGGACCTTCAGCTGAAATAGTAACGTTAGTACCTTTTACTAGGCCTAAAGTTTGTAGTTTGAACAGGCTTTTCGCGCTAGCGCTTTTGCCGTTAGAAGTCACTGTGATGTCAGCGTCGAAAGATTTTGCTTCTTTAACGAACTGTGCAGCTGGACGAGTGTGAAGACCGTTTTCTGCTGTGATTTCTACTTGCTTCTCGTACATTTTATATACCCCAATTAATTTATTTTTTGTAAGTTTGTAACCAGATTAGCTTAACTGCTTTAGCCCAAATGCGCTAGAGGCTAGTACGCCATGTTCGTGTTAGAACTTAGACTGGTTATAAATTTTTATCCAGCCATGGTCGTCTTTTGCTGAGTACTCATGACTTTCAGAATTTGTTTATTGCTTCTTTTATTTTGAAGCGAAAAATAAAACAGACTTGATATTACCAAAGGTGGGGCAGGGATCAACAAAAAAGCCCCTAAACGGGGCTTTTTTGGACGAAAAATTGATTTGACCACATATTATTGTTGGTTCTCTTTTTCCGTAAAGATGCCAGCAAATAGGGCTGTGCTTAGGTAACGCTCACCAGAGCTCGGTAGTACAGTAACGATAGTTTTTCCTGCAAATTCAGGTAGTTCGGCGATTCTGTTCGCTGCTACTACTGCCGCGCCAGATGAGATACCAGCAAGAATACCTTCTTCTTTCATTAGGCGTTGAGCCATCTCGATCGCTTCTTCAGAAGTTACCGATTCAACACGGTCAATAATCTCTAAATCTAGGTTTCCAGGGATGAAACCTGCACCGATACCTTGAATTTTGTGTGGAGCTGGTTTGATTTCTTCACCTGCAAGTGCCTGTGCAATCACTGGAGACTCTGCTGGTTCAACCGCTACTGAAGTGATCGCTTTGCCTTTTTCACCTTTAATGTAACGACTTGTACCTGTGATAGTACCGCCCGTACCAACACCCGCTACAAACACGTCGATTTCGCCGTCTGTTGCTTCCCAAATTTCAGGACCAGTCGTTTGCTCGTGAATTTGTGGGTTGGCTGGGTTGTTGAACTGTTGAAGTAGTAGGTACTTGTCTGGGTCTGAAGCAACAATCTCTTCTGCTTTAGCAATCGCACCGTTCATACCTTTTGGTGCTTCAGTCAGCACTAGGTTTGCGCCAAGCGCTTTAAGCAGCTTACGACGTTCTAGGCTCATTGATTCAGGCATAGTTAGCGTTAGTTTGTAACCGCGTGCTGCTGCTACGAATGCAAGTGCAACACCTGTGTTACCACTGGTAGGTTCAACAAGCTCGATACCTGGCTTAAGCGTACCCGCTTTTTCTGCTTCCCAGATCATGTTTGAACCGATACGACATTTAACACTGAAGCTTGGGTTACGAGCTTCGATCTTAGCTAGGACGTTACCTTTGCTTACTTTGTTAAGGCGGACTAGAGGTGTGTTACCAATCGTTAGGGTGTTGTCTTCGTAGATCTTGCTCATGCGATATTCCTTCATTTAATGACAGAACTAAACGTAGTATATCAATCACTTTACCGTCTAGTGTCTTACGATGTTTATTCAGCTTGAATTTAGATTAAACAAGTTGAAAAAAAGGTAAAAGGATTAAAAAGTTATATCATATAGATATGTAGCAGAATTCACGCCTATCTTTATTGAAATCAGAACTTCAAAAAGATAGGCGAAACTAGGAAGTATAGGCGGGGTAATAGACGAGAATTATAGACGAGAACGCAGAGCTTGGTCTTTAAACTCAGCAACCCACATTGCCGTCGCGCCGCAAACGGCAACGGGCATTACGATCAGGTTTAGAATTGGAATTGTGGTGAACACAGAAACAAGCGCGCCAAAGCTGTAGCTCTTGCCTTGTTTTTGTTTCAAATTGTTTCTCATGTCATCAAATTTGATTTTATGGTTATCGAACGGGTAGTCGGCGTATTGAATCGCTAACATCCATGCTGTGAAAATGAACCATAAAAACGGAGCAACGGTTTGCCCTAGTGCTGGAATTAACAAAAGTAGGAATAAACCGATCGCTTTTGGCAGAATGTAGACAAGCTTGCGCCATTCTCTCGCTAATATACGTGGGGTATCTTTGAGGACATCAAGTAAACCATCGTCATTAACTTTTTTACCGCTCAACAACTCTTCAACTTTTTCCGCGAGTAAACCGTTGAACGGTGCGGCAATGAAGTTAGCGAGCGTGCTAAAGAAATACGAGAATGTGGCCAAGACGGTTAACACAAGTAATGGCCATAAAATGTATGACAACCACGACAAGAAACTTGGCAATGCACCAATCCAACCTTCAATCCAAGTGTTTAGGTTGGAGAAGATATAAAACAAGGCACCACCAACGAGTAACACGTTCGCGATAAGTGGCATTAGTACAAACTTACGAATGCTCGGTGATAAAGCGATTTTTATTCCGAAAATAAAATAGCCAAAGCCGGAGCGGGGAACAGATTCAATAGTCATATTTAAATTAGGTCACATGTGAATTTGGTTAAATAGCAAACATGTCTAGTGTACTCGACCGAAATTAAGAAAAAAAGCGTGGTGAAAATCACACCATGTAAGGAACTAATTGTATTAAGTTGTTCTAAAACAGTGGCTACTTTTGATAGAGTAGTGAGATTAGCCAAATTAACCCAACTTAGTGACAGCGTGTTTATAGCTAGTTGACTAAGAAAGCTGAGAGCGAAAAATGCAGGAATTGCGATTTGTACTCATTATTGTTGGCGCATTAGCTATCGCCGCATTATTGTTCCATGGTCTATGGACGAGTAAAAAAGAAGGGAAAGCAAAGTTTGGAGATAAGCCGCTCGGTAAGCTTGATAACGACAGCTTAGATGAAGCCGAAACTATTCCAAATCGTTCATTCGCCCCAGAAGATGATTTTGAGATAATCCGAAAAGAACGTAAAGAGCCGGATTTTGCTGTTTCACCCTCTGATACTGATCCGCTGATCGACTCAGACCCGCTAACAGCGCCACAAGCGAAAGAAGCTTACGAAGATGATATCGAATTAAATGATCTTCCTTCTTTCAGCGTAGAAGACCCAATTAAGGTTGAAAGTGAACCTGAAGTGATTGAGGAAGAGAAGGTCGTTGAGCCTGAAGTTCCAAGCTTTGAGTTGACTGACGAGCAAAAAGAAAACCATGCCGGCTTTAAAGAGCAGTACGGTTCGTTTGAAGAGCCTTCTGAAACAGTTGATGAGCCAGTCGTTCCAAACGAAACGCTTACTCAAAGAGAGCCAGTTGTAGCGAAAGAAGTCGTGACTCCGCAAAGTGCGACTGTTGAAGAAGCAAAACCAGATGAAGAACTTGGTTTAGAAGTGATCGTTCTTAATGTTCACTGTGCTGGAGAGATCCCATTCGTTGGTACTGAACTTTTCCGCAGCATGGAGAACAACGGTTTAACTTATGGTGAGATGTCTATCTACCACTGCTTTGCACAATCTACAGATGCACCAAAGGTTATTTTCAGCGTTGCAAACATGATGCAGCCAGGAACGCTAGAACATGATGATCCTGCTGACTTCACGACTAAAGGTATTTCGTTCTTTATGACGTTGCCTTGTTATGGTCAAGCTGATCAAAACTTCAATGTGATGCTGAGTGCGGCGCAGAAAATTGCCGACGATATGGGCGGAAACGTGTTGGATGAGTCACGCAACTTAATGACACCAAACCGTTTATCTGACTACCGCAAGCAAATCAGAGACTTTATGACGGCATCGAATACCTAGCCGTATTGTTTAGCCTTGTAAATAATCTATATTTATAGAAAAGGGCTCCTAAGGGAGCCCTTTTTGATATTTCAATCACGATAGAGAATGATATGAAAGAATCGATTCAAGTTACCTTAGAGCAGTTAAGAGAAACTCTGCATTATCACGCCGTTCGTTATTACGTAGAAGATAGCCCTGAGATCCCTGATGTCGAGTACGATCGATTAATGCAGCAATTGCTAAAGATCGAAGAAGAGAACCCGGAACTAGTGACGGTAGATTCTCCGAGCCAACGTGTTGGTGGTCAGCCTCTCGATGGTTTCACTCAAGTGACTCATGAGATCCCAATGCTTTCTCTGGACAATGCTTTCTCTGATGAAGATTTGGATGCGTTCAATAAGCGAATGTCTGATAGAGCGCCAACCGCTAACCTCAAGACTTTCTGTTGTGAACCTAAGCTTGATGGCCTTGCAGTTAGCCTACTCTATGTGAATGGTATTTTAGTTCAGGCTGCGACACGTGGTGACGGTGCGACGGGTGAAAACATCACTGAAAACGTGCGTACGATCAGCTCTATCCCACTTAAGTTACAAGGTGAAGGCTGGCCGCAGCGTATTGAAGTTCGTGGCGAAGTGTTTATGCCAAAAGCGGGTTTCGATAAGTTGAATGAGATGGCGTTGAAGAAAGGCGAGAAAGTATTTGTTAACCCACGTAATGCCGCCGCAGGTAGCCTGCGTCAGCTTGATTCCCGTATTACTGCGAAACGTCCGCTAGCTTTCTACGCATACAGTGTCGGTGTTGTACAAGGCGCTGAGCTATCAAATAGTCACTACCAACGCTTTTTACAGCTTAAAGGTTGGGGCTTACCTATGTGCCCCGAGACTAAGCAACTGAGCTCTCTCGAAGACGTGAAAGCCTATTACCAAGATATTATGACTCGTCGTGATGCTCTGGCTTACGAGATTGATGGCGTTGTTATCAAAGTCGACGATATCGCGGCTCAAGAAGTGCTTGGTTTTGTTGCACGAGCGCCACGTTGGGCAATTGCTTATAAGTTCCCAGCTCAAGAAGAGATTACACTGCTCAATGACGTTGAATTTCAGGTGGGCCGTACTGGCGCTATTACGCCGGTTGCTAAACTTGAACCTATCTTCGTTGGTGGCGTGACGGTCAGCAATGCCACTTTACACAATGCCGATGAGATTGCGCGTTTAGGCGTGAAGGTAGGCGACAGCGTTATTATTCGCCGTGCCGGTGACGTTATTCCGCAAATTGTGGCTGTTGTACTAGATCGTCGCCCTGAAACGGCTAGAGACATTGTTTTCCCTGATGCTTGCCCAGTATGTAGTTCTGCGGTTGAGCGTGTAGAAGGTGAAGCTGTAGCGCGTTGTACTGGCGGTTTAGTCTGTCAGGCGCAGCGTAAAGAAGCACTTAAACACTTTGTTTCTAGAAAGGCGCTAGACGTTGATGGACTGGGCGTGAAAGTTATTGAGCAGCTTGTGGACCGTGAAATGGTCGAAACACCTGCTGATTTATTTAAGCTAAGTGCTGGCGTGATTACTGTTCTTGACCGAATGGGGCCTAAATCGGCACAGAACGTCGTGAGTGCGTTGAATAAAGCTAAAGACACGACGTTAGCGCGTTTCCTCTATTCACTCGGTATTCGTGAAGTCGGTGAGGCGACTGCGATGAACTTAGCGCAACACTTTAAGACGTTGGAACTGGTTCAAGCAGCTACTCATGAACAATTAGTTGAAGTGTCAGATATTGGTGACATCGTTGCTAGCCATATCACCAGCTTCTTCTCACAAGAGAAAAACAGAGCGGTCGTCGATCAGCTGATAGAGCTAGGTGTGAATTGGCCAATCATCGAAGAAGCTGCCGATGACCAAGAGCTACCATTAGAAGGTAAAGTCGTTGTGTTAACAGGCTCATTGTCGCAATTAGGTCGAAGTGAAGCTAAAGCTGCGTTACAAGCATTAGGTGCGAAAGTGACGGGTAGCGTATCGAAGAAAACGGACATCTTGTTTGCCGGTGAAGCTGCGGGTTCTAAATTAACTAAAGCACAAGATTTAGGTATCGAAATAAGAACAGAAGAAGATCTAATAGCCCTTATTTCGTAAGTAAATACAGATAAAAAAAGCTCAAAGGCACTCATTTCAAGGGAGTGCCTTTTTTGTTTCTGATATAAAAATGTGGGCTTTTTAATTGTTGAGAATTTTGTTCCTATACGAACTCTAAAATCAGGACAGTGACGCTGCTCAATATTAATGAAATACCATTGTAGTTGTATAAAAAATGCGAGTCATATCTATTTTTACAAAGTGATGATTACCTCAAGTTATTGAATTTATTGGTGTTGATTTTGTTTTGGTGAGGATTTTTCTATTTATCGATCTGGATCACTAAGTACCTATTAAATTTGCACCAACTCATATTTTTTTAGATGAAAATTAAGTTCTCATTGATCTTTTTGAGGGCGAAGTTAGTCTTAATGCCATGGATGCACATGATGTGTATAACCAGAAAGGAAATAGAGAATTCAGAGTTTAGGGTTCTCAAACAAGAAAAGGTATTTCTCTCTACGGCGGCCAACTTTAGGCGGGGAATATTCAAACAGCTATATCCATTTTTAGGAGTTTTATTCCATGGAAAACAAAATTTTCAAACGTACTCTACTAGGTGCATCCGTTGCACTTTTATCGACAGGCGTAATGGCGAAAGAAGTTGGTATCAACTCTGATTTCAACGTTGACGTATACGGTGTTGCAGCTATCTCTCTAGTTAACTACAACACGACTGATAACAATGACTCTAGCTCTGGTTACGCAGTAGAGAACGAATCTCGTATCGGCTTCCGTGCTCATAAAGAGATGTTTGATGACGTATTAATCACAATGCAGATTGAATCTGGCTACGTAGATAGCACAGACTGGGGTCATGGCGGCGTTTCAGGCGGTGTGCTTGGTTTCCGTGATACGTTCGTTGGTGCTTCTGGCTCTTGGGGTAACCTGCGTGTGGGTCGTGTTCTTACTCCACTATACGAAATCGTCGACTGGCCATTCTCTAACCCTGGTCTAGGTTCTGTATTCGATTGGGGCGGCATCAACGGTCACTACGATCGTCAATCTAACCAAGTTCGTTACGATTCAGCTAAATTTGGCGGTTTCTCTTTTGCAGCTTCTGTTGGTCGTGACGATAACGACAACGGTGGTGGTGCAGCAACTCGTGACGCAAACTTTGTTGGCGCAAGTGCTAAGTACAGCTTCGAGAAAGTAACATTAATGGGTGCGGTTGAATCTGGTACACGTGTAACTCCAGCTGTTGATGCTGGTTTTGAGTTTAACCCAGAGACGGGTATTGACCCTGTAGCTGCTGCTGCGGAAATTAAAGACGATACATTTGCGTACATCGTTGGTTTTGAAGCTAGCCTACCTGCAGGTTTTGGTATTGCAGCTGCGTTTAAAGGCGAAGAGCTAGATAACGGCATCCGTAAGCAAACACAAGATTCTTACTCAATTATTGGTCAATACTGGAACGGTCCAATCGGCTTTAAACTGGGTTACGCAGCGAACTTAGAATCTGAACTTAACGGTAAGAAAGAAGCTAACTCAGACAGCAACACTATTTCTGGTCAGTTAATGGCTGTTCATAACGGTTTCGTACCTTACCTACGTGTAGCGGGTCGTACTGTTGGTGACGCTGATACAGATATCGTAACTCGCGTTGGTCTTGAATACGGTTTCTAAGCTAGAATCTTTAGCTTAAACAGTTAGATAAAAATCAAAACGCTGGTAAATTTTGTTTGCCAGCGTTTTTCCATAGTGAACATAAGGAATTAGTCATAATGAATAAAGTTAGTGTAGTCGTATTATCATTATTTTTGGGAGCTTGTAGTTCACTCGATTCACAAAGTAATTTTGTAGACTCAGTTGCAGATGTACAGCCAAAAGGTGGCTACATTCAAGTGACTGGGCAATCTTATGTAGCGGAAAGTAAAGCGAATGTCGGGGCAGACATCCTGAAATCGTCACTCTACTTTACATACAACAAAGAAATAACGCAGAATTCGGCTCCAGAATCTTCCATTACCATGGATGTAAGCTATTTCCAGAGCTATAAAGAATACGAAACCGTTAGCTTTTTTGGTAAGACGATAGACCTTGAAGAGAGACAACTTCCAAGAGAGAGCTGCAGCGAACACTGCACAAAGACTCAGTATATTAAATTTCCATTGAGCGAAGCTGACATCCAGCAAGCAAGAAAAAAGAATTTAGAATTTACACTTGATGGACAAAACTCAGTGATGAGTACAACTTTCATTGTGCCGAAAGCGTATATCGACACAATTTATAACGGTGCAAATAATCATACGGCTATCGCTGTTGCTCCGGTTGCGGTACCTGTTGCGGCTGTAGTTGCTGAAGAACCAAAAGCGTCTCAAGCTCAAGAGATGGTTAATTACTGGTATGGTCAAGCGACAAAAGAAGAGCAAGCTGCTGTGACTGATTGGGCATTCAAGAATCGTAAAAACGCTACCCCAACATCACTAGAAGGCTCAAAAGAGATCGAAATGGTTTCATATTGGTTCAATAAGCTAAACAGCGAAGAAAAATCTCAAACTATGATTTGGCTATTAGAGCAAGAGTAGGCTTCTAACGTAAGTCTCTAGCTATGTTTTTCAACCGCAGTATTGTATAACAGCAGTACTGCGGTTTTTCATTTTAGGCTTACAGGTAAGATTGTGAATATTGGTGAAGTAGCGAAGCGTGTTGGTACAACAGCGAAATCCATTCGTTTTTACGAAAGTAAAGGCATGATGAGCCCACCGCACCGATCAGAAAATGGTTACAGGCAATATGGCGAGATTCATATCGAACAGTTAGAGTTCGTTTTGAGAGCTAAAATGGTTGGTTTCACTCTCGATGAGTGTAAGTCACTGGTTGAGTTGGCAATGAATCCCAACAGACAAAGCTACGAAGTAAAGAAGAAGGCTACTCAGAAGTTAGATGAAATAGAGTTGAAGCTTGCGGAGTTAAACAAGATGAAGGTGCAGCTACAATCTTGGGTACATGACTGCCCTGGAGATACTTCAACGGAATGTCCTATCTTGAATAATCTATCTGGCCGCAGTTAGGTTATTCCAGTTCTAAATAATCGTCAGGCAGCAATTTCATTACTAGCCTGACTTTAATCACTTATCACAGCACCTATCACAGCACCTTTCCGCCGTAATGTTTACAGATCAACAGTGGTACATGAGTGACTGCGTTACCATCTGAACACTTAACGATAGGCCCCATGTTTCCGTTACCAGGAGACTGACTGCTCGCTAGAGCGCTTCCAAATGACAAGCTGAAAATAGCCGTTAGAATTATTAAAAAATGTCTCATACAAACTCCATTAGGTTTATCTCTAATTGAGATAATTGAAAGTATGGACAAGGAAAAGAAAATTTCAAAAATTGGACGGACTTAACATTTTTAATGATTATAAATAAGCGAGAGTAAGGTTAACTATTCATATATATATTGGGTAAGAAATCTGGCTTTCTTATACCTTTTTAGCTCAATCAAACTTTTTAGCTTTACGAAATAAGAACTTATTTTTTTTTCAATTCAATCTATCGCAATGATAATTCGAATATTATTAAGGTTCAAAAATAGAAAAAGCCTGCATTTATTGAAAATGCAGGCTTCATATAGCTCTTGTTTATAAAGGTTCTATTATTATAACGATTCCGTCTAAAGCGACAATCTTAATTTCGGTTCCAGATGGAATATCTTGACTGGCCTTTGCTGACCAAGAAGAGTCACCGAACTTAATTCGACAGCTACCTTTCTTTACGTCTTCACTTAAAATAACGGTTTGACCTACCAATTGCTTTTCTCTTTGGTTTAACTCTCGCCCTGCATCCGATTGCTTGTCATTCGAGAGTTGTCTTCTCCACCACAACCAAGTGGTAATAAGAGAGAAGCTAGCAAAGGACAGCCATTGCATCTGCCAACCAATTGGTAATGCTCCTAATAGGGCACCGACCAGCATGGCAGATATGCCTATCCATAAAAAGTAACCAGCGGTTCCAATTAGCTCAAGCGCTAACAATGCTAGACCAAACGCTAACCAATGCCAGTGGTTTACTTGTTCTAGTAATTCGACCATAAGTTAGTCCTTACTACCTTTGTCATTCTTATGTGCAAACATCTCCGCGATACCCGCTACAGAACCCATAAGGCCAGTTGCTTCGAGTGGTAGCATGATGATCTTGCCGTTTTCAGCTTGGCCTATAGATTTCAATGCGTCGGTGTAACCTTGTGCAATGAAGTAATTGACCGCTTGCATGTCACCTTGAGCAATTGCCGTTGATACCATTTCTGTCGCTTTAGCTTCTGCTTCTGCGGCACGCTCACGGGCTTCTGCTTGCAATATTGCCGCTTGCTTCTCACCTTCTGCTTTCAGGATCTCTGATTGCTTGTGGCCTTCTGCTTTCAAGATCTCAGCTTGTCGTACACCTTCTGCTTCTAAGATATCAGCACGTTTATTACGCTCGGCTTTCATCTGGGCATTCATCGCAGCAGTAAGGTCTGCTGGTGGCTGTACGTCTTTAATTTCGATACGGGTGACTTTTACGCCCCAAGGGTTTGTCGCTTCATCAACGATGTTCAGTAGCTTGGTATTGATCATGTCACGCTGACTCAGCATCTCATCCAGTTCCATCGAGCCAAGCACAGTACGGATATTGGTGAGGGTTAAGTTACGGATCGCATGTTCAAGGTCATTCACTTCATAAGCTGCCTTAGGCGCGTCGATAACTTGAACAAAACAAACCGCATCGATAACCACATTTGCATTATCTTTGGAGATGACTTCTTGTGCTGGGATGTCGAGAACACGCTCCATCATGCTGATGCGCTGTCCAACTTTATCAATAAATGGAATGATTAAGTTAAGACCCGGTTTAAGGGTGTGTGTGTATCGCCCGAAGCGTTCAACGGTCCAGTTGTTGCCTTGTGGAACGGTTTTTACGCCAGCGAAGATAAATAACAGTGCGACGGCAGTAAAGACGCCGATAGTAATCAAGGTATCAATAGGCATACAAAATCCTTTGCAAGTTTGAGTTTTTGATAGTTCAGTATTGATACTGGCTCATATTTAAATTCTGAGCAAATTTATAAACGAGAAATGGGCCATAAAATATTGATTTTATGGCCCATTTTACATTCTATTATGCGATAAACTAATTGATTGAATTGTCAATTTTCGATGTTTAATCTACGGCTTTTTAGGTTTAACTAGTAAAGCAGAGAGTACAGTTGTCGACGGTACTTACTGGCAACTGGGTTACCTTGTCCAAGCGCACTCAAGATGTCCATGAACTCTTTCTTCATGTCACCATCGAGAGCATTAAGATCTTTGGCTAGGAAAGACCATAATAGATCCATAGCTTCTTCACTGCGGTTCACTTGGTGATATTGCAATGCTAATTCAGATGCTGTTTTAGCGTCGCTCGGATTTTGCTGAAGAGCGGCTTCTAATGCTTGTATTTCAGGGCTGTCTGCTGCTTGTTTATGAAGTTCAAGCTTTGCAACTAAGCCTTTGTAGTAGTTGTCTTGGTACTCAAGAGGGATAGTTGCTAGCTGAGTTTCAGCAAGGTCAAATTGTTGTGTTTCTAACAAACACTCTGCGATCGCCAGTTTTACTTCACCTTTATTCGTCAGCTCTGCTGGAAGTTGCTGCATTGCTGCTAGTGCCTGTGTGTGCTCGCCAGCTTGCATTTGCTCAAGAGCCTGACGCAAAGCAAGTTCATCTTGGCTAGGAAGGTGTTTGCTGAGCATATCGACAATAGCTTCTATGCCTTGAGGGCCACCGAGCCCATCGACTGGCTGACCATTAACAAACAGTGCAATAGTGGGCAGTGCTTGAACACCAAACTGGCTAGCAATAGCTTGCTCTTGTTCGCAATTGAGCAGGGCTAAGGTGAAGGCACCGTTGTATTGCTGAGTTAAAGTTTGCAGTTCAGGAATGACTTGGGCGCTCTCTTGGCTCATTGGTGCCCAAAAATGGATGAGTACAGGGGTCTGCATCGAACCTTCTAATACTTGACGAAAGTTCTGCTCATTAAGTTCAACAATATGCGGAGATTGCATTTACGTTCCTTGAGGTTTGTTTTGTGGATACGTTGCAAATATGGGGGGGTTAGTCGGTAACTTCAAGATCTAACTCGGTTATCTCGGATAAAAAGAACCAAAAATAGAAAAACGCTATGCTTCGATGTTGATAGAGTTGTTATCTCAACATGGAAGGCATAGCGTTATCATCGAGGTAGTCAGTGAGGCGTTGCGTGAGATACTCAAAACAGTATAAACAGCGTAATTGCCAGACCCACACCTACCCAATTAAGGCGGTTTAAAGTCATGAGATTTCCAGAGTAGAACCATCAATTGGGAATAACTGATGGGATAGGATAATCATGACATCTTATTGTTACGGAAAAATTACATCGTTACATTAAAGTTTGCGACTCTGCATTCAAAGTTAGTAATTTATGCAGCTTTTCTCAAAATAGGGTCTAGCAAGCGACTCGGTAGAATCCTTTTCAATACCGCGAACACTTTAGTCGGGGTCGTAACTCGGTATCTTAGCTTGGGTTTGTCGGCGGTGAGAGCATGGAATACCGGCTCAATACAACTTTCTGGAGGCAGGACAAAAGCGTTATTCGATGATTCTTTTTCGAGTCGATCTTTTTGTTGTTGGTAAGCGTCTTGGTGGGCGCTGCCAGAAATGTTGATCCATTTATTGAACGCTTTCAAGGCATTGGTTCTAAATTGACTCTCAATTGGCCCTGGTTGCAGTAATGAGATCTGTATACCGCTGCCATGCAGTTCTAATCGTAAGGTATCTGTCCAACCCTCAATCGCGAATTTAGAAGCATTATAAGCACCACGATACTTCATGGCTGCAAAACCTAATACGGAACTGTTTTGTACGATTCGACCTTCGCCACGCTCGCGCATGTGCGGAAGGATCTGACAGACGAGATGATGCCAACCAAAGAAGTTGGTTTCGAATTGTTCTCTGAGTCCTTGGGTCGGTAAGTCTTCTAGCGCACCTGCTTGACCGTAAGCACCGTTATTGAATAATCCATACAATCCATTAGGTGCGAGATCAATAGCAAGCTTGGCGCCATGCTCAATACTTTCTTGGTTGGAAAGATCTAATTGAATACAGGTGAGGCCTTCATCTTGAAGGCGTTGAACATCTTGTGGATCACGACAAGATGCAATGACATGAAAACCACGCTTTTGAAGTGCATGAGCACATGTATAGCCAATACCTGTTGAGCAACCGGTAATCAGAATCGACTTGTTCACACTTAATCCTTTATTAGAGTCTCTATCGCTCTAGGGTAAAGAATTAGTCTTGATGTTGTAACAAGTTTTTTAGTGCTGGCTCGATTCTTGAGTAACTAAAGATGAATCCCATCTCAGTGAGTTTCTTCGGCTTGGAGCGAATGCTGTCAAATAGCAAACAAGATGATTCCCCCATGAGAATCGACATTGCCCATTTCGGCGTGAATAAGAAATGCGGTCGGCCTAATTGTTTCGCTAACGTGCTGCTGAACAGTTTGTTGGTCACAGGGTGAGGGGCACACATATTGAATTCCCCTTGAGCGTGAGGGATAGACAACAAGTGATTGATGGCTCTAACCATATCGAGAATGTGAATCCATGGCATGTACTGCTCACCTGAACCTATTGGACCACCGACGCCGAGTTTATAAGGCAATAGCATCTTCTTGAGTGCGCCGCCATTCTCGCCAAGTACAACCCCTGTTCGCAGTAGTATCACGCGTGTGCTTTCTGATTGTGCTCGCTTGGCTATCTCTTCCCAGTGGGCACAGACTTTATGAGGAAAGCTTTCATCTTCTACTTGCAGTGACTCGTCAAACGGGTGCTGCTGTTGATCGCCATAGTAGCCGACGGCTGAACCGCTAATAAAAGCGTGTGGCGGGTTGCTACTGGCATGAATTAGTTCGACCAGCTTTTCAGTGATGTGCCAGCGACTGTTACAGATCCTCTCTTTTTGCTCTGTACTCCAACGCTTATCGGCAATCGGTTCACCCGCGAGGTTGACCACCACATCAAAGTCATTGAGATCACTGAGCTCATCAAGGGATCGAATGTAATGAAGGTTGTTCTGGTTGAGGTGATTTAGGTTTTGCTTGGCATTTTCAGGACTCCGCGTCAGCAATGTCACGTCGTCAGTGTTCCAACTCTTGACCAATTCAGAGCCAATAAATCCAGTACCACCCGTTAACAATATCTTCATACCAATCTCCCTATTAAACATAATTATAGACATGGCTTGTTTTTAGTCGCCAATCAATACGAAAAAATCACTATAACGATCATAAGGTTTCAATCGTGTGATGCCCAAATTACGCCTTTTTCAATTTACAAAGGAGTGAAATTAAATTCATCAAGTCAGGATGTGTACCGTTATCACACTTATGCACTTTACTTGGATATGTTACCAACTGCGTAATATTTGTCACATAAGCAATGATAAGGATTTGCCATGATTATTATTAATTCATAACCAGCGACAAGGAATTGCGATGACGGCGGTGCTTGCTTTGTTTCGATCCATGTTAGGTAGCCTGAGGGATCTATTGCCAATCGTGGCGGTAATCGCTTTCTTCCAGCTTGCTGTCTTACAAGAGCCACTTCCTCATCTTTTATCTATTCTGACTGGCTTAGTGCTCGTCGTTTTTGGACTCACTTTCTTTATCTTTGGCCTTGAAATGGGGTTGTTTCCAATTGGCGAATCGATGGCTCAAGCATTTGCCAGAAAGGGGAGTGTGTTCTGGTTATTGATCTTCGCTTTTTGTTTGGGTTTTGGTACCACCATAGCCGAGCCAGCGTTAACCGCAGTCGCTGCCGAAGCCGCAGAAGTGGCAGCTGAGGGAGGTGTAATCCCCAATACGTTAGATGAAATGGAGCAGTATGCCAATGGCCTGCGCTTTACTGTGGCACTGTCAGTCGGTATCGCTATTTTACTCGGTGTGCTGAGAATCTTAAAAGGTTGGCCAATCCAGTACATGATCATCGGTGGATATATTGGAGTGGTCGTGCTCACTGCATTTGCTCCGGAAAGCATCATTGGAATTGCGTATGACTCTGGTGGAGTAACGACATCGACGATCACCGTCCCATTAGTAACTGCGTTAGGGGTGGGTTTAGCCTCGGCAATTAAAGGGCGTAATCCGATGATAGATGGTTTTGGGTTGATCGCGTTTGCTTCGTTGCTGCCGATGATGTTTGTCATGGTGTACGGGATGGTGGTGACATGATCAGTGTTCAACAATTTATCGACACCTTTCTCGGCACTGTGATGGATGTGATCCCGATTGCGATCATCATCTTCGGTTTTCAGTTGGCGGTATTACGAAAGCCAGTCAATAACCTAGCCAAAGTGCTGATCGGTTTCTTCTACGTCATTCTTGGCTTATCACTCTTTTTGATGGGATTGGAGCTCGCGTTATTCCCTCTAGGGGAGACGATGGCAATGCAACTCACCGAGCCAAGTTTTTTGACTGAGTTTAAGATCAGTTCTGGTCTTGCTTTGGCTTGGTTTGATTATTACTGGGTCTATCTTTTCGCGTTTTGTATTGGTTTCAGCACCACGATAGCCGAGCCCTCTTTGATTGCTGTAGCGATTAAGGCGAACCAAGTTTCCGGTGGCAGTATCAGCGTCAATGGGCTGAGGATCGCCGTGGCATTGGGCGTTGCTATCGGTATCTCACTGGGCAGCTACCGTATCGTTGCGGGTGACCCGATCCACTACTACATCATTTTTGGTTATGTCGTCGTGGTCATTCAAACCTTTTACGCCCCAAAACTCATTATTCCATTGGCCTACGATTCGGGTGGCGTCACTACATCAACGGTGACAGTCCCTTTAGTGACGGCGCTCGGGCTTGGACTTGCTTCAACCGTACCAGGAAGAAATCCTGTCATTGATGGCTTTGGATTGATCGCCTTTGCCAGCTTATTTCCCATCATTTCAGTGATGGGCTATGCCCAAATAACACAATGGTTAAACCGTTTACACACCTCTAAGGAGAGCAAAGATGCGCTTTAAACTTATCTTAGCGTTTGTAGAAGAGAGCAAGACCGACACTGTGCTCGATGCCGCGCGTGATGCGGGCGCGACTGGAGCAACGGTGATTAACAACGCCAGAGGGCAAGGCTTAAACCAAAAAACCACCTTCTTTGGCCTAACGCTAGAGGTACAAAAAGATGTGTTGCTGTTTGTGGTTGAGGAACACTTAGCGAGGCATATTCTTGAAACTATTGGCGAAGTCGGTGAGTTTGACCAGGAGTCAGGACAAGGTATAGCGGTGCAGATCGATATCGAAGACGCAGTCGGGGTTGCGCATCAAGTCGAGACGTTAACAAAGGTTGTGGAGGATGAGCTATGAGTACCAGTGAAAAGATCCGAGTAGGCGATGTCATGGCCAATACGTATGTGATTATCGATGGGCTAACCACGGTGTTAGAAGCGATAGAGATGGCTAAAAAGCACAAAGTGAAGGCAATCATTGTCGATAAACGCCACGAAGATGACGAATACGGCATCGTATTGATGAATGACATTGCCAAGAAAGTACTGGCTAAGAACCGATCTCCAAAGCGAACCAATGTTTATGAGATCATGACCAAGCCAGCGCTAAGCGTGTCTGCTGAGATGAACGTA
Source organism: Vibrio sp. 10N.247.310.98 (assembly GCF_041467395.1). NCBI lineage: Bacteria > Pseudomonadati > Pseudomonadota > Gammaproteobacteria > Vibrionales > Vibrionaceae > Vibrio > Vibrio sp. 10N.247.310.98. Next base: position 20,290 of record NZ_JBFSUL010000051.1, read on the forward strand.
AAGTATTGCGCTCGCCTGTTTGAACGCTTTGGTATCAGTCGTGCGCCAGTAGTTCGTGATAACAAGATAGTCGGTATGGTTAGTTACAATAATATCGTGATCAACGGTATGGCGAGAGATGACGTGTAGCATTTAGATACGTACAATAGGCTCATAAATTTTATGGAGAAGTACGTGTGAAATTATTTTTTGCTTCAGACCTACACGGTTCGCTGCCAGCAACAGAAAAGGTATTAGAACTCTACCAAGCGTCTGGTGCGCAATATTTAGTTCTATTGGGTGACATTCTGAATCATGGACCAAGAAACCCGATCCCAGAAGGGTATAACCCGCCGGCGGTTGCAGATAAGTTGAATGCGTTTTCTCAAGAGATCATTGCTGTTCGTGGTAACTGCGATAGCGAAGTGGATCAGATGTTGTTGTCTTTTCCAATGATGATGGATTACTCGTGGGTGCTATTAGAATCAGGCCAGCGTATCTTCCTAACGCATGGCCATTTGTACAACACCAATAAACGCCCTGCGTTGAAGGCGGGCGATATCATTGCACACGGTCATACCCATATTCCTGTCGCCGAATACCAATATGACATCTTTATCTTTAACCCTAGCTCGGTGACATTCCCACGAGAGGGACACGCGGCAAGCTATGGCATCTATGAAAACAATACCTTCAAAGTCATTAGCCTTGAAGGTGATGTTCTCGTGAGTGGTCAGCTTTAAATCATTGGATCGGCTGTGAAAGGCTTATTTTGAGTCCACGTGGCCGAGATCTCTGTCTGGAGCAATGATGTTTCGTACTCTTTGCTTCAGAACTTTCGCCTCTGGAAAGCCGTCATCTGCTTTTCTTTCCCAAATCTGCACACCATTACAAAAGATTTCGAACCTGCCTCCTGTGTCTGGGTGTAAGCTCACTTGTTCAATTTCTTCGCTGAAGGTATGCAGTAGCTCTTGGCATAACCAACTAGAGCGAAGCATCCAATTGCATTGACGGCAATAGTGTATCGCGATTGTGGCTTTTGTTGCTGTCTCTTTCGCTGGCGCCAGATTAGGTTGTTCCGTTTTCATGGTTAATCCTTAAAATGCTACATCCGTAATTTGATACCAACGGCTAACAAAAAAGGGGCTTCATGCCCCTTTTTTCTATTGGTTTACCGTTTCATGGTATTCAGCTATTCATAAACAGTAAATAGCGATCCAATCTTAGTTTGAAAACAATACGGTAGAACCATGATTTAAGCTAGTCAGTAGCAGTGCCTTCGGGTTAACAATATCTATGCGGCGGCTTTGCTCTGCGTCCATCTTAATGACTTGAGTGATCAGCTCTAGCTGTTCTTCTGAAAAGTCTTGGCGCTGAGCCGAGGTCACATCTTTAAACTCCGTTGGCGAAATCAGTAAGTAGTTATCGTTAATATCCCACTGACCCGTTTCAGAGATGTTGATGACATTCGCAGGCTCAGTTTGATTACCGTAAAGTCTAACCACTGACATTCTTAAATATGTACCATTTGGTAGGTATTTCGCATTCGATGATAGTTCAACTCTACGAAGTGGGCCTATTGAGTCAGCTTGCTTGTTATCGCTAATCAGCGTCACCATTCTCGACTGCCATTCATGCTGAGTGAGCAAGCGCTCTACTTTTGCATTGCTGCTCCAATATAGCCAACCACTCAAAAATGCCGATAGAACCAGTAAGATAATCGATACTTTTAATTTCATGTTACTTACCACCGTTACAAATGTCGTTTACATCCGACTGGTTTGCGTAAATTCTTAGGGTTACATTTTCGCTCGAGTAATCTTGCGGGTGAATGTAATTGAGGGCAAGGTTATTGGTTTGTCCTCCTGTAGCGATCACTTTAGCCGGCTTTAACACACCAGTGTGACTCGTGTTGTAACTTAATACACACTTTTCTATTGCTGGCAGCCAACTGCTGAGGTCTGGGTGGTTAACCGGTGATTGAACCTTTACACCATCCACTTCAGTCAAAACCGTGAACTCGGACTCCACCGGGGTAGTAAACGTTAAAACGAGAATCGGCATGATGAAAGCGGCAAGCAGTAACCAAAATGTTAACCATTTATTGGTGCTTTTAGCCGGAGCTACAACAGGAGCGGTTGCTGGTTCTACTGCCACTTTAGTTTGTTGAACTTTTGTAATTGGCTCAGGTTCAAATGTGTCAGTGATTGCTTGTTCAGTCGCTGCAGGCGTTGCAAACGTTAGGATAGGTTCAACGTCATTTTCTGCAATTTCAGCGGCTACTGGCTGATCATTTGATGACAGTGGCGCAGAGCGCTCAACGGTCGCAATAAATTGGTAACCGCGCTTCGGTACTGTCTTTACGAATTCAGGAGATTTAGTCGAGTCTTTGAGCATCTTTCTCAGAGTCGATACGGCTTGCGTTAAGCTTGAGTCATCCACCTCAAAGCCTTGGTCTCGCCAAACATACTCATGCAATTCATTACGAGTGATAACTTCATTAGGCCTTTCTGACAGCATCAAGAGAATGCGGCTTTCATTGCTACCAAGACGTACGACTTCACCGTCGCTCATTTGATCGACAAGTGAATTGCTGTTTGGGTCGAATACGAACCGTTGTGCGAGAATAAACTTTGTGCCGATATTACTCATTGAATTCTTCTATTTTGGATTGTTTTGGGGGGCGAAATAGACAAATCTCAGGTGAAGTTCCGTTAATTCTTCACCAAATCATGGCTTATTTTATGTTCTTTTATATTTATCAGGCTCAAGGATAATAAAAACAGATAAAAAAAACAGTGTTTTTATGATTTTTGACCTTGAATTTACATTTGTCATCCTCATGTTAATGAACAGAAGAGTGGCATCAAGTGTTACGCCCCTATGATTATTCAACATAAAGTATAGATGTTTTGGAGTAAAAATGAGCGAAACGGCAACGCAAAATAAAGAGACTCGTGGCTTTCAATCTGAAGTAAAACAACTACTTCATCTAATGATTCACTCACTGTATTCAAATAAAGAAATCTTTCTACGTGAGCTGATCTCTAACGCATCTGACGCGGCTGATAAGCTTCGTTTTCAAGCTCTATCGAACGGTGACCTTTACCAAGGTGATGCAGATCTAGGTGTAAAACTTTCTTTCAACGCGGAAGCAAACACGTTAACCATTTCTGATAACGGTATCGGTATGAGCCGCGACAACGTTATTGAGCATTTAGGTACGATTGCTAAGTCAGGCACTGCAGATTTTTTCTCAAAGCTGTCTGAAGACCAAAGCAAAGACTCTCAACTGATTGGTCAATTTGGTGTGGGTTTCTATTCTGCATTCATCGTCGCAGACGCGGTAACGGTTCGCACACGTGCAGCTGGCCTGCCGAACAATGAAGCTGTTCAGTGGCACTCTGCAGGTGAAGGCGATTACACAATCGAAGACATCACTAAAGAGTCTCGTGGTACTGACATCGTTCTGCACATGCGTGAAGACGGTAAAGAGTTCTTAAATGAGTGGCGTCTGCGTGAAGTGATTGGTAAATATTCTGACCACATCGGCATTCCTGTTTCTATCTTCACAGCAGTGAAAGATGACGAAGGTAAAGACACCGAAGAGAAACATTGGGAACAGATCAACAAGGCGCAAGCACTTTGGACTCGTAACAAGTCTGATATCGAGAAAGAAGAGTACCAAGAGTTTTACAAACACGTATCTCACGACTTTGCTGATCCACTAACCTGGAGCCACAACAAGGTTGAAGGTAAGAACGATTACACAAGCCTGCTTTACATCCCAGCGAAAGCACCTTGGGACATGATGAACCGTGACCACAAGAGTGGCTTGAAACTTTACGTGCAGCGTGTATTCATCATGGATGACGCAGAGCAGTTCATGCCATCTTACATGCGTTTCGTTCGTGGCTTGATTGACTCAAACGATCTGCCATTAAACGTGTCTCGTGAAATCCTGCAAGACAACAAGGTAACTCAGTCTCTTCGTGGCGCATGTACCAAGCGTGTACTGACTATGCTTGAGCGCATGGCGAAGAATGACAATGATAAGTACCTAGAGTTTTGGAAAGAGTTCGGCCTAGTATTGAAAGAAGGCCCGGCTGAAGATATGGCGAACAAAGAGAAGATCGCTGGTCTACTTCGTTTCTCGTCAACGGAAGTGGATTCTGCTGAACAAACCATCAGCCTAGAATCTTACGTTGAGCGCATGAAAGAAGGCCAAGATAAGATTTACTACCTGACAGCAGATAGCTACGCTGCCGCTAAGAACAGCCCACACTTGGAGCAGTTCAAAGCTAAAGGTATTGAAGTGGTTCTAATGTACGATCGTATTGATGAGTACGTAATGAACTACCTGACTGACTTCGACGGTAAACAGTTCCAATCGATCACTAAAGCAGGCTTAGACCTAAGCAAGTTTGAAGGTGAAGAAGAGAAAGAGAAGCAAAAAGAGACAGAAGAAGAGTTCAAATCTGTTGTAGAGCGCACTCAATCTTACCTAGGTGGTCGTGTTAAAGAAGTTCGTACGACCTTCAAGCTAGCAACAACACCTGCGGTTGTTGTGACTGACGACTTCGAAATGGGCACGCAAATGGCGAAGCTTCTTGAAGCTGCGGGTCAAGCGGCACCGGAAGTGAAGTACATCTTCGAGATTAACCCTGAGCACGCACTGGTTAAACAGATGGCTGACGAAGCAGACGAGCAAGCGTTTGGTCGTTGGGTTGAGTTGCTACTTGGTCAAGCGATGCTGGCTGAAAAGGGCTCAATTGAAGATCCGTCACAATTCTTGGGTGCAATCAACGAGCTACTAACAAAGCGTTAGTCTTTCGACTTTAGGTTAAGCCAACAATTACAATAAAAAGCTCGCAAATGCGGGCTTTTTTTTATGAACGTCGTTGAAAATTGACCTAACGTGGTCAACGTCACCGTTATCGTCAAAACAAATGTTGTCGATGCATTCTTTAGTCGTAAATTCAGCCAAATTGAATATTAATGTGATAGAATGCTCGACCTAATCAGCTGGGGCTAAGAAGCAACTATCTCCAGTTGTATGATTTTTAAACGTTATACCGAAACTTACCGTTTTGCTTCTGTTCACAGTTTTGCTTAGCCTCAATGGTTACTTAACGCTTTCTGTTCATCCTAAAAATGAGCAAGAATGGAGGGATAGTGAGCTTCGGTATAAATCATAATTTTATAAGAGGATTAAACATGCGCATCATTCTTCTAGGTGCTCCTGGCGCGGGTAAAGGTACTCAAGCTAACTTCATCATGAACAAATTTGGTATCCCTCAAATTTCAACTGGTGACATGCTACGTGCTGCTATCAAAGCGGGTACTGAGCTTGGTAAGCAAGCAAAATCAGTAATCGACGCTGGTCAGCTAGTTTCTGATGAAATTATCCTTGGTCTTATCAAAGAGCGTATCGCTCAAGATGACTGTGAGAAAGGTTTCCTACTAGACGGTTTCCCACGCACAATCCCACAAGCTGATGGCCTAAAAGAAATGGGCATCGCTGTTGATTACGTTGTTGAATTTGACGTAGCTGACGATGTGATTGTTGAGCGTATGGCTGGTCGTCGTGCTCACCTTCCTTCTGGTCGTACATACCACACTGTGTACAATCCGCCTAAAGAAGAAGGTAAAGATGACGTAACGGGTGAAGACCTAGTGGTACGTGATGACGACAAAGAAGAAACAGTTCGTGCACGTCTAGGTGTATACCACGATCAAACAGCTCCGCTAATCTCTTACTACGGTAAAGAAGCTGAAGCAGGTAACACTCAGTACCTTAAGTTTGACGGTACTAAGCAAGTTGCTGAAGTTAGTGCAGAACTTGAGAAAGCACTAGCATAATTGGCTAACAGCCAGTTTTAGAATTTGATATATTGGAAGCGACCTTAAGGGTCGCTTTTTTTGTTTCAATTTTTAGTACGATACCAATCTATATAACTTGATTGCACATGATTCAGAACGGTTCAGACCCGACGGCAGTGGCTAGCAATTGAGAGTGGATTTTGTGTATCTCATATGAAGAATGATTATTCAGACTTTCATTGAGGCGCAATGATCTTAAACTTATGCAGATTAGTATATTACTTTCCAGAAAATCACATATTGGTCTCAGGTATCTATGGAAAATAATAAAAAGCAGGGCGTTTTACTGGTGAACTTAGGAACGCCAGATGCGGCGACCCCCGCTGGCGTTCGTCGATTTTTGAGTGAATTCTTACACGACAAGCGAGTTGTAAACCTAACGCGTTGGCTTTGGTGTCCTATATTACATGGCGTGATTTTACCGATTCGCTCGCCTAAAGTTGCTAAGCTGTATCAGTCTGTCTGGATGGATGAGGGCTCACCACTGCTTGTGTACTCTCAAAGACAAGCTGAAAAGCTCCAGAAAAAACTAGAGATGCCTGTTGCACTGGGTATGACCTACGGCAACCCAAGCCTAAAGACTGGTGTTGAGCAACTGATGGAGCAGGGCGTTGAGGACATCATCGTACTGCCTTTATATCCGCAGTACTCTGGCACAACCACAGCGGCGGTTTCTGATGGTTTGACCAAAGCCTTTAAGCAGATGCCAGTTATCCCGAGCTATCGCTTTATTCGCGACTACTACGCGCACCCAAGCTATGCAAAAGCATTGGCTGAAAGCGTCCGCAGTCATTGGGATAAAAATGGCAGAGCCGATCATTTAGTGTGTTCTTTCCACGGTATTCCGAAGCGACTGGCTGATGAAGGCGATATCTACCCTCAGCATTGTGAAGCGACAACAAAGCTGCTTGCGGCAGAGTTAGGTTTGTTAGCGGACGATATCACCATGACATACCAATCGCGATTTGGTCGAGAAGAGTGGTTGAAGCCATACACTGACGAGACACTTGAGTCACTGCCGAGTAAAGGCATCAAGAAGATCGACATCATGGCACCTGCCTTTTCGGTTGACTGTTTGGAAACGTTGGAAGAGATTTCAGACCAGTGTAAAGAGACGTTCATCGAAGCTGGTGGCTCAGACTTTAGCTACATTATGTGTCTGAACGACAGAGACTCACACATCGACATGATGGCTGAACTAGTGGCGCTTCATCGCTAACTGATATGGCGATTGAATAGATAACAAAAGGGCTGCTCATTGAGCAGCCCTTTTTGATCTTGATGTTTCTTCTTGAAATCGATCTAGCTATTAAGCGACCGAAGTTTCTGCTTTTGGTTCTGCTTCAAGCGTCATGTTGGTTTCTACACCATGCATCCATGATACAAGCTTACCAGCACAAAGCAGCAGTAATATGGCACTCACCGTTGCTGTGATAGCAATACCACTGAAGATTGACATAGCACCAAGCTCACCAACGTGAGAACCGACCAGGCCTGCCACGTAGTTTGCCACCGCATTGAAGCCAAACCATGCACCCATCATCAATGATGCTAGGCGAAGCGGAGCTAACTTAGTGACCAACGACAGGCCAATAGGCGATAGACAAAGCTCACCAAGGGTATGGAAGAAGAAAGCACCGACTAGCCATAGCATTGATGTTTTCACGGTTAGGTCACCGCCTTGCTCCATTACCGCGCCCATCATGCACACAAAGCCCAGTGCTAAGAAGAACAATGCCATTGCAAACTTAACAGGAGAGTTGGGTTCACGCTTACCCAGTTTCACCCAGAACGCAGCAATGATTGGAGCAAGTGTAATGATGAAGAATGGGTTCAAAGATTGGAACCACGCAGCAGGAACTTCAAAGCCACCAATCATACGGTCAGTATATTGTTGAGTGTAGATGTTCATTAGGCCGCCAGCTTGTTCAAAGCCCGCCCAGAAAACAATCACGAACAGACCCATGATAAGAATCACTTTTAGTCTGTCGAACTCTTCTTTGGTCAGTGGCGCTTTTTCTTTAGATTTGTTTAGTGCTTTCGCTCTTGCAGCAGCAGGTACAGAACCGATGTTGCCCAACCAAGACTGAGCCATTGTCACTTGCATGATCAAGCTAATAACCATACCAATACCAGCGGCTAGGAAACCTGCTTTCCAACCGAATGAATCGACAGCAGCACCTGAAATTAAGCCACCAAGCAGCGCACCTAAGTTGATGCCCATGTAGAAAATGGTGAAAGCACCGTCACGGCGGTTATCGCCTTCTTGGTACAGATCGCCAACCATGGTTGAGATGTTCGGCTTAAACATACCGTTACCACTGATTAGCAGTGCTAAACCAAGGTACAGCGCGTTCACTTGGTCTAAACCGATGAAGCCGTTAGGTAGAGCCATTGTAAATTGGCCAAGTGCCATCAATACACCGCCAATCATAATTGATTTACGCTGACCTAGGTAGTTATCGGCAATCCAGCCACCAATTAATGGTGTGATGTAGACTAAGCCGGTGTAAATACCGTAGAGATCGAGTGCGTCTTTCGTTGACCAACCCAGTCCACCGTTGAGGGTAGTGTCAGTCAAAAATAAGACAAGGATGGCACGCATCGCATAGTAAGAGAAACGTTCCCATAGCTCTGTGCTAAAAAGTAGAAATAGGCCTCTAGGGTGGCCAAAGATGTTGTGGTTGCTTGGCATAAGTTTTACTAATTTTAGGTATTAAAAGATTTTATAGTCATTCATGTATACACAGTGGGATAAAAGTCTGCAATAGACTTATTTTATGGTCACGACAACTCGGTTTAACTAAGATGTTGATATTAAATATCTTTATTTTTAATGTTGCCCATTTTAGATGTGCTGCAAACTAATTTTCCAGATTTGAGTTGGTTGGTTAATAACCTTCATTAAAGTTGTGTTGAATTAAAATCTTTAGATATATTGCTCTGGTGTATCATTTTGAGTTTTAAGGGAGTGGCATGCGCATTAGGTGGGGCATACATATGCTTACAACAATGAGTCTTTTGATCTCTAAATGATCTCTGTACAATGCTTAACCACTCCGACACCTATAACTTTTTGTTGATAAATTGGTCTGCTACGCATTATTTTTCGTTAGCAACGATTCATTTTATTAATGGTGATTTAACCGTTTTAGGCATGTGGTAAAATATCTAAAAATATAAAATGGCTAGTCAAATGAAACGTTGGTATTTGCTTTACTGTAAGCGTGGTGATCAAAAACGCGCTCAGCAGCACTTAGAGAATCAGGGGGTAGAGTGCTTTTACCCTCAAATAGAAGTCGAAAAGGTGGTGAGAGGGAAAGAAAAGCAGGTCAAAGAACCGCTGTTTCCGTCTTACATCTTTGTTCGCTTCGACTATGAGCAAGGTCCTAGCTTCACGACCGTTCGTTCAACACGTGGCGTTGTGGACTTTATTAAGTTCGGTTCACTGCCGCACGAGGTCCAAGGAGACTTGGTGTTTGAACTTAAAGAGTTTGAGAAGTGCTGCAGTAACGAAGTGGAAGATTGTTGTGTTGAGTTTGAATCTGGACAGGTAGTTAAGATTCAGAGTGGCCAATTTGCTGGGGTTGAAGCTATTTTCGATCAGAAAGACGGTGAGGCTCGATCGATTATGCTGGTGAAAATGATCAGCCAAGTCGTTCCAATCAGTATTGAGAACGAAGCACTACAAGCTCGCGCATAACTGCAGTAATACAAATAGGCTTAAAACAAAAGGCGCATAATGCGCCTTTTTTAGTCTTTAGGATTTGTTCAAAACGCTCTAAGCGTTGTAAGCATCGTTGTGAACGGCTTGTACTGCACGGCCTGATGGGTCGACACAGTTTTTGAATGACTCATCCCACTCAATCGCTTTCGCTGATGAACAAGCAACTGAAGGACCACCAGGTACACACTCTGCCGCAGATTCTAGAGGGAATAGCTCCTCAAAGATTTCACGGTAAGCATAACCTTCTTTGGTTGTTGGCGTGTTGTAAGGGAAACGGAACTTAGCAGCTTCCATTTGTTGATCCGTTACTTTTGCTTCAGCCGTTGCTTTCAATGTATCAATCCAATCGTAGCCAACACCATCAGAGAACTGCTCTTTTTGACGCCATGCGATTGAATCTGGTAGGTAGTCTTCAAAACACTCACGCAGGATGTGTTTCTCCATCTTACCGTTACCGCACATCTTATCTTCAGGGTTCAGACGCATTGCGACATCGATGAACTCTTTATCCAAGAATGGTACACGGCCTTCAACACCCCATGCCGCTAGCGATTTGTTTGCACGAGCACAGTCGAACATGCTTAGAGCAAGCAGTTTACGTACTGTCTCTTCGTGGAACTCTTTCGCGTTTGGCGCTTTATGGAAGTACAGGTAACCACCAAAGATTTCATCAGCACCTTCACCTGAAAGTACCATCTTGATGCCCATCGCTTTGATCTTACGAGCCAGCAAGTACATTGGCGTTGATGCACGAATCGTCGTTACATCGTAAGTTTCGATATGGTAGATAACGTCACGGATTGCGTCTAGGCCTTCCTGAATAGTGTAAGTCATCTCATGGTGCACAGTTCCGATCTTGTCCGCAACTTCACGAGCAGCGATAAGGTCTGGTGCGCCTTCAAGACCAACAGCGAACGAGTGCAGTTGTGGCCACCAAGCTTCAGATTGCTCATCATCTTCGATACGCATTGCCGCAAAGCGTTTTGCAACTGCTGAAGTAATTGATGAATCCAGGCCACCAGATAGAAGTACACCGTAAGGAACGTCAGTCATTAGTTGACGTTTAACGGCTGCTTCTAGCGCTTCAGTCAGTTCTTCTTTGCTTGTGCTGTTGCCTTGTACCGCAGCGTACTCGTTCCAATCGCGGATGTAGTAGCGTTGAGGTTCAGCATCTTTCGAAGAGTAGAAGCTACCTGGAGGGAATTCACTGATCGTCTTACATACTTCAACCAATGCTTTCATCTCTGAAGCCACGTAGTAGTTGCCGTGCTCATCGTAACCTTGGTAAAGCGGGATGATACCAATATGGTCGCGGCCCACTAGGTACTCGTCTTTCTCTTCGTCGTATAAAACGAATGCGAAAATACCGTTAAGCTCTTCTAGAAGGTCTGCACCCATCTCTTGGTATAGCGCTAGGATAACTTCACAGTCAGAATCAGTCTGGAACTGGTACTTATCTTCATAGCGTGCACGAAGTTCTTTGTGGTTATAAATTTCACCGTTTACTGCAAGAATGTGCTTTTTGTCTTGACTGTATAGTGGTTGAGCACCACTGTTCAAGCCAACAATAGCAAGACGTTCATGAGCAAGGATTGCTTTTTCACCAGCATAGATACCAGACCAGTCTGGACCACGGTGACGAAGCTTCTTAGACATTTCTAAAGCAATAGGGCGAAGTGCTGCGGCATCACTTTTAATGTCGAGAATGCCAAATACTGAACACATAGAACTTCCTTTTAAATAATTTCCAAATCAACTGCATTCAATTTGCCATTCTGGCTAAAAAAAGCAACCGGATGTGAGCAAAAAAATAATATAAAGGGTTTTCTGTTAGAAATTATCTAATTTTTATGTGCTTTTGGTGTGTGATGTTTAATTGCGGTTGGTTTTTTAAACAAAAACCTCTCAAAAGTGCGAAAAATAGGCAGTTTTGAGAGGTTTAGTTGAACACTGTCTAATACTAGATTTTATTGATATTTGGATTTAACTGTTCGCAAACGTGGCGAGCAAAACCACTACCAGCCTCGCTGTAAATGTTAAATGCCGCATCAACGCCATTCTCTTTCAGTGTTTCGAGTTGATCGGGATATTCAGCAATAGCCGCAATTTGGCCTTTAAAGTTACGTGACTTTAATTGTTCTAAAGCGGTTTGATTACCTTGGTGGTGAGGCATGGCTAAGATAACCAGCTTTACATTCGCTGTATCTAAGATGCGCTCCCAGAAATCTGGGTCAGTCGCGTCGCCAGAAATCACGTTTCTGCCTTGGCTTCTGTGGTTGTGCACGGCTTCTTCACGCACTTCTACACCTAGGCTGACCTTGCCATAGCGAGTACGTAATTCGTCATAAGCACCGGTACCAATTCGGCCCATACCTAGAATAAGCACTTGGGCACGACCAGGGTCAATTCGCTTATCACGTCGGTGAAGCTTTTCTGACGCATGCTCTTTTAGCCATTTACCTGACTGCTGATAAAGCTTATGACCAGCTCGGTTTAAAGGAGCAGCGATTAGAAAAGACAGTGAAACTGCAATGGCAACGGCAACTAAGATATCACCCGACATCCAACCCATCTTGAAGGCGAGACCACCAACGATGAGGCCAAACTCGCTATAGTTAAACAGTGATAGCGAGGCAAGTAGAGACGTTCGAACACGGAACTTGAAGCGGTTGAGTACCAAGAAGTAGAGAACACCTTTCACTGGCAGCATCAGCAAGAACAAGATTGCGAGCATAAAGCCTTGAATGGTTGGTTGCTCTGACAGACCAATATTCAAGAAGAAACAGACAAGGAAAAGTTCTTTAAGGTTAAACAGCGACTTTGATAATTCTGAGGCTTTTGGGTGACCAGCAAGTAACATACCTAGAACAAGAGCCCCCAAATCTGGTTTCACACCAACCAAATGGAATAAACCAGCACCGACGACTAATGCGAAGAAGATGCCGGAAAGAACCAGCATCTCACCGTGACCAACCCAATCGAGCACTTTGTAGAACAGTGGGCGTAATAAGGGTAGGGCAAACAGAGCAATTGCATACCACTCAGGTATTTTGCCCGTAGAAGCCGTTAAGAATACTACGGCGAAGATATCCTGCATGACCAATATACCAATCGCTAACGTTCCGTAGGTCGCATTCATTTCGCCTTTCTCTTGCAGAGTCTTAACCGCAAATACAGTACTAGAGAATGAAAGAGCAAAACCGAGCAGAACGATCTGTTCTACCGACATGGCAGCTAGCGATGAAATACCTAAGAACTTAAAGCCAAACAGGGCGACGGCGAAAAACAGAGTGGACAAAAGGTTGTGGATTGTCGCGCCAGCCCAGATCTCTTTAGAGAGTAGGGTTTTGATATCGAGCTTTAAGCCGATAGTAAATAGAAGCAGCGTGACACCAAGGTCAGCTAAAGTAATGATGGTGTCATTGGTTTCAAAGCCAAAGGCAAAAAGCCCAAAGCCTGCAACCAAAAAACCAACTAATGGGGGAAGGTGACACTTTAAAGCAATAAATCCTGCGATAAACGCAGTGGATATTAATATAAGTTCCATAACTTGTTGTTGTAGTTCCCTAGCTTAAAAAAACGGGCCGTGTTTATACAAACACGGCCCGCGGAAAATCAGAATTGTTTTCTCTAGTCTTCGAGAAGCTTCTGCAGTAACACGCCGTTAAGCATGGCGCGCTTAATCATAGCAAAAGCTCCCATCGTAGGATGTTTATCGATCTGTGATGCTACAATAGGCAGGCCGCTATGGAAAGTCGTTAACGACTGATTCTCTACATTGCGCTTAATTGCAGGAAAAACAATCTCTTGTGCCTTGGTAATATCACCAGCAATGATAACTTTTTGAGGGTTAAATAAGTTAATCGTCATCGCGATAGCCTTACCTAACTGGTTTCCTACTCGAACTAAGCTTTGCTTGGCTAGCTCATCACCATTAATCGCGTGGTCACAAACGTCTTGAATCGTAATATGCTCAAGCTCTGTTAAAGAAGACTCATAGCCTTGTTTAATCAGCTTCTGCACGCGTTCAACGATAGCTGGGTTTGCCGCTACTGTTTCAAGACAGCCGAAGTTACCACATTGGCATTGCTCGCCTAGCGGATCAATTTGGATATGACCAATTTCACCCACATTACGGTTATGACCTAGGAAAACCTGACCATTAACGATAATACCTGCACCTGTACCACGGTGAACACTGACCAAAATAGAATCTTGGCTATCTTTACTTGCACCGAAGTAGTGCTCAGCAAGCGCCATTCCACGAACATCGTTACCAACAAAACAAGCAACATGGAATGTATCGCGAATAATGTCGCTTAATGCGAGGTTATCGATGTCGGTATTCGGCATGTACTCAACAACACCGGTCGTTGGGTTAACCAAGCCTGGAAGCGTGACACCAATAGCAATCAGTTGATCGATCTTTGGTTGATGCTCAGCAATGAAAGCTTTGAGGTTATTGACCAAGCCTTGGGTAAGGTCTGATTGGTCTGAATAATTCAGGTCTTGCTGTTGGAAAGCCAATTCACGACCACCAAGGTCATGCAGGCTTATTTGAATGTAGTCTCGACCCAAACGCACAGCAACAGAATGAAAAGGCTCTACTTCTGTGGTTAGGGAGATAGCGCGTCTACCGCCAGTAGACGCTTGCTGCGCAACCTCTTTAATTAGGCCGCGCTCTAAAAGTTGGCGGGTAATTTTTGTAACACTTGCCGGTGCGAGTTGGCTTACATCAGCCACTTGTATACGACTGATAGGCCCCTGTTGGTCTATAAGTCGGTATACCGCCGCACTGTTTAGTTGTTTAACTAAGTCTACGTTACCTATTTGTCCGCCATTCATACTTAATTGTGCTCGTATTGTCCGTTAACAACAGTCGCTTTAACGTTAAAGTCTCGGTCAAATACAGCTAGGTTTGCAACCATGCCTTTTTTGATTCGACCTAGCTTGCTTTCTACACCGATAGCCGTAGCTGGGTATAGCGTAGCCATGCGAAGAGCTTCGTCTAAAGCGATACCAGCGTGCTCAACTGTATTCTGAACTGCTTCAATCATAGTCAGAGCTGAGCCGCCCAGTGTGCCGTTTTCATCAACACACTTACCATCACGGTAATATACTTTCTTACCGACAAAAATAAAGTATTCCATGTCAGCACCTGCAGGAGCTGTGGCATCCGTCACTAATACCAACTTTTCTCCCTTGATTTTATGCGCAATTCTGATGTTTGCGTAATCAACGTGGAAGCCGTCGGCAATAATGCCAGCGTAAACCTCAGGAGTATCGTAAATCGCGCCAACAACGCCAGGCTCACGACCAACCATCGGCGTCATTGCATTGAACAGGTGAGTGGCGAACGTGATACCAGATTCGAAACCTTGACGCGCTTCTGCGTAAGTTGCGTTGGTGTGGCCGATAGAAACGACAACGCCAGCTTTGTGCAGGCGTTCGATGTGTTCAGGGTCGTTAAGCTCTGGAGCCAATGTTACTTTTGCAACAAGGTCACGGTTCTCACAGATAAGCTCAATCATTTCGTTGTCAGATTTACGAATGTGATCGACGCTATGGATGCCTTTTTTCACAACGTTTAGGTAAGGGCCTTCAAGGTGCAGACCTAAAGATTGGTTTTGGTACTGGTTATGGTATTCACGAGCTGCCGTAATAACCGCACGCATATCTTCGTCTGAAGAGGTGATAAGCGTTGGTAGGAAGCTAGTACAGCCAGATTTCAGGTTTGCTTTGTGCATGATCTGCATGGTTTCTGCAGTGATCTCATCGTTAAGCATTACACCGCCACAACCATTCAGTTGTAGGTCAATGAAACCTGGGCTTAGGTTTGCTCCGTCTAGGTCGCGAAGCTCGATTCCTTCTGGCAATTCAGAGATAGGACAGACTTTTTTGATCAGTTCGTTTTCGATTACAACAGCATGATCGGTTAGAACATCACTACCAGTGTAAATTTTACAGTTACTTAGCGCGTACATAGTCAGCTAATCCTTATTTCGTGAGATCTTTTAAATTCGTTCGTTACCTAAATGCGGACTTAGTTTGCGAGCATCATTTACGTAACGATTTATCTTTTATGGGCAAACGGCTTCAAAATGAGAAGCGATTTAAGTTGTTGAAAAACATATGAACAATTGATTTTTATTATACATTTAGGTCCATCAATAATGATTATTCACGGTGCTCTATAAGCCCGGAGTTACCATCTTTTTGCCTAATGATTAGATTTGGATTTTATCCATAAATGTTCATTTTTTTGAATGATAAAATAAGTTTTATGATCTCGCTAGCAAAAACCTCTGGATTTGGTAAAAACTGGTGATTAGGATCACAAATGGTAAGGTTTTAATTTGCGGAGCAAAATTAATTGAATACACTGAATAGGACTAAATTGAGCGACTAAAATAAGTTTCTCAAACGAATTCTAAAAAATCCTATAGGGGGAAACAACTGGTGAATATTCTAGGATATGCGCAGAAGCTTGGTAAGGCGTTAATGCTACCAATCGCAACGCTTCCGATTGCGGCATTGCTGCTACGTCTGGGTCAACCAGACTTACTCGATATCGCATTCATGGCATCTGCTGGTAACGCAATCTTCAGTCAACTACCATTATTGTTTGGTTTGGGTATAGCTATTGGTCTTTCTAAAGACGGTAACGGCGCAGCAGGTCTTGCTGGTGCAGTTGCTTACTTTGTTCTGACAGCAACCGCAACAAACATCGATGCTAGTGTAAATATGTCATTCTTCGGCGGTATCTTTGCAGGTATCATCGCAGGTCACTCTTACAATGCATTCCACGCGACTCGTCTTCCAGAGTGGCTAGCATTCTTCTCTGGCAAACGTCTAGTTCCTATTATGGCTGGTCTATTTGCTCTAGTTGCTGGCGCAATCTTTGGTGTTGTATGGCCTGCTGTTCAATCTGGTCTAGATGCACTTGCTCACGCAGTTTCAACGTCTGGCGCTATCGGTCAATTTGTTTACGGTACTCTTAACCGTGCACTTATCCCAGTAGGTCTACACCATGTACTGAACTCGTACTTCTGGTTCGGTATGGGCTCTTGTCAAGAGATCGTAGTTGTTGCAGAAGGCTTCTCTCAACTTTGTGTTGACCCTGCACTAGCTAAAACTTTAGTTGTTGGTCAAGAGTACACATTTGAATTTGCTAACTCAGTTAACCCAGAAATTGTTGCAACTGTTAAAGAAGTAACTGAAACAGTTAAATCTGGCGACCTACACCGTTTCTTCGGCGGCGATAAAGGCGCTGGCGTATTCATGAACGGTTTCTTCCCAGTAATGATGTTCGGTCTACCAGGTGCTGCACTTGCAATGTACCTAGCTGCTCCTGCTGAAAAACGTAGCCAAGTTGGTGGCGCACTATTCTCAGTTGCATTCTGTTCATTCCTAACAGGTATCACAGAGCCGCTAGAATTCATGTTCGTATTCCTAGCTCCTGCTCTATACGCAATGCACGCTGTATTTACAGGTTTGTCTCTAGTAGTTGCTAACATGTTTGGTACTCTGCACGGTTTCGGTTTCTCTGCTGGTCTTATCGACTTCGTATTGAACTGGGGTCTAGCAACTAAACCATTCGTACTACTACTAATCGGTCTTGGCTTCGGTGCTCTATACTTCTTCACTTTCTCTTTCGCAATCCGCGCTTTCAACTTGAAATCGCCAGGTCGTGAAGATGATGACGAAGCTGTTGCAGCTCCTGCTGGCGAAGCACCAAAGGGCGACCTTGCACGTCAATACCTGAAAGCTCTAGGTGGTCACGACAACCTAACTTCAATCGACGCTTGTATCACTCGTCTACGTCTAACTCTTAAAGACCGCTCTGTTGCAGATGAAGTTGTTCTTAAGAAACTTGGTGCTAAAGGTGTGGTTAAACTAGGTGAAAACAACCTACAGGTTATCCTAGGCCCACTAGCTGAAATCGTAGCTGGCGAAATGAAAGCTATTGGTGCAGGCGAAGACCTATCTGATGTAAAACTTCCACAGTAAGGGAAGTACTTAATTAAGACGTAAAGTTACTCTTAAGTAAGTGTCAAATTGAAAGCCTCCCACATGGGCTGTCTCTTATACACAAATCCCTAAGCCACGCTTGGGGATTTTTTTTGAACTA
>NZ_JBFSUL010000052.1:0-37191 GCF_041467395.1 Vibrio sp. 10N.247.310.98
ACTTCTTCTTGAAGATAAAAGCGGCTTTCCCCGGAAAGCCGCGATGAACCTTATTAAAGGCAATAAAAAACCGCGTAATTTCACCTACGCGGTTCATCAAATATAAAGCCTATGCTAAAACTTACTCGATACGTTCAAACTTAATCAGCATCGCTGTTTCTGCGTCAAGTATTGGCATCGTCAGCCCCACCTCGGCACACCAAGCACCTGATAATTCACA
Source organism: Vibrio sp. 10N.247.310.98 (assembly GCF_041467395.1). Lineage (NCBI taxonomy): Bacteria > Pseudomonadati > Pseudomonadota > Gammaproteobacteria > Vibrionales > Vibrionaceae > Vibrio > Vibrio sp. 10N.247.310.98. The sequence goes on from NZ_JBFSUL010000052.1 coordinate 221, forward strand.
GCAAGACTCTGTCCATGGCGGTTGATAATTCACAATATCATCGTAATTTGACGGTTTATCAATCACAGATACCTTGTATAAACTTTGTGGATCTAGCCCAGGTATACGCAAATGACCACTCAATGAATTGGTTGGCATCGCAAGCTGTGCAATCATCACCACAGCTTCTGACACATCTTCGGAGACGACCGCATGGATTTGATGGGCACTATCGTCCGTTGGAACTCGCCAAGTTCTCCCGCTATGCAGTAACGGGCGCAGCATCTTATGTAGCTTGATGTAGTGTTCAAAGCCCTGCTTCTCTTCTTGCACTTCTTTCACAGGATCTAATTCAATCCCCATATGACCAAACAGTGCTGTTAGACCACGAAACTCAATACTATGACGACGACGAGTGCTGTGGCAGTGGCTCGCACCAATATGGCTTCCCATTACCTCAGGGGGGAAGAAGTAACTCATCCCACGCTGAATCGTTTGTCTTTCCAGCGCGTCATTGTTATCAGACGCCCAAAAACGTTGCGTACGCTTAAGAACCTCAAAATCGATACGACCACCACCAGCCGCACACGATTCAATATCAACCATTGGGTGCTTCTCTCGGACTTTATCGACCAACTCATAATAACGAGCGGTTTGTTGATGAGCCGCAGCCCTGCCTAGATGCGCAGGTTGTACAACTTCTCGGTTCATATCCCACTTAATGTAAGCAATGTTGTACTGACTTAAGAAGTGGTCAAGACGCTCAAACAAAAAGTCGAATGCTTGTTGATTCTGAAGATCGATAACATATTGATTACGACCCGTTGGTTGGTCATAGCCGTCAACCGCAAGCAACCAGTCTGGATGGGCTCGGTATAAGTCAGAATCCTTATTGATCATCTCAGGTTCGAACCACAATCCAAACTCCATACCCAACTGATTAACGTGCTCAACTATCGGATCTAAACCATTTGGGTATTTTTCTTCATCTAAGAACCAATCCCCTAGCGCAGCCTTGTCTCCGCAGCGCCCTTTGAACCAGCCATCGTCAATGATAAAACGCTCTACTCCCATATCCGCGGCTTGGCTAGCCATCGACATAATATAATCAGGATCATGGTCAAAATAGATGCCTTCCCAAGTATTAAGATGGATAGGTCGAGGCTTTTGTGCGAAAGACTCCGGCAAGATGGAACAACGCACATGGGAGTGGAACTGATGGCTCATTCCATTTAAGCCTTCCGAACTGAAACTGGCATATAACCAAGGTGTCGTTAAGCTTTCACCTTCATCCAATGTAATCTCACCCGGTAGATAAATAACTTCCGCTTGCACGTAGCGACGACCGTCTGCTTTTACATCCGCGCGCAGTCTGTGGTTACCACTCCAAGCGAAGTGAATCCCCCACACATCACCTGCCATTTCATTAAAGTTAGCGGTACCGACAACCATCGCTGGATAATGTTCATGAGACGTTCTTCCGCGACGATTTTCTTGCTGATAGCCCCCTTGCTGTAAGGGTTGACGCACCGTTTGGAACTCATGTACCCAGCGGCCGTAGTACGTCATCAACTCATTAGCTCTTGCTGGTAATGGCAAAGTATTGGCGAGACGGTTCACCTGATAAAGGCCGGCTTTAACGTTGGTTAAGGTGTGACGAGATTTCACAACATCATGTTTATCGAGGCATAACTCGGTTGTTAAACGTAAGCCTGCACGTATATCTTCACTCTCAATGATTAGGCTAGATGGTGTTTGTTGAACATCCGTAATAGAGAAAACAGGCGCCCAGTCCAATCCGTCTCGGTGCCCTTCTAATGCCGGACTGCTGAAAACACCGCGCCCGAGCTCTGGGCTCAGAGACATAGCAACATCATTATCAAGGCGGCCGTATGGAACCGGTCTTTCAAGAGAAACACGGAAGCTAGCTAAATCACCACGAACGGGAGCTCCCCAATGAAGAATTTCGGCAAAATCGCCAAGTTCTACAATCAGTTGCGAGTGTTGACCGGTAATATCAATTAGGGATTTATTCGTCATTTTTTTAACCTTAACGCGTTTAATTACCCCGTATCATAATTATTAAGCCCAGAGTTTCTGTGATCAAACTCGAAATCATGAAAACGTTTCCAGCAAATATTCAAGACTGATAACTTTGGTAAATAGCTCCTAATTCAAAGATTTAGATTGACCACCATTCCATCTCATATTGCCTACCTCTAGGTAGAATTGAACTTTCCACTCTAAATAAAGCAATATAAAACGATAATTAATGGCAATTTAATCTTTTAAATTCAGTATATTAAATCAAAGTTCCCATTAACACATAGGCTAAAATACATTTCCTCTTGAACTGATCACATCACACTCGTATTCTTAGATCTTCGAGTACATCTATGAAGTATCTCTCTGGGTCCTAACTTTTACATTCCAGCTTGACGGTACAGAACACGATGCTTGTAGCCTTGCTGCTGCATTTGCTTTGATACTTACTTCCTTGTCTCACGAGCCCAGTTATCATTAACTGGGCTGCTTTTCCTCAAAGCCCTCGAACAACCCGACACTCAAAGTACCTCAAACCCGCTTCACCTCAAATTCCAAGACAACCAACAGCATAATCACTCCCTCTAAACCACCACATAGCACTGAGTAAAGAAAACGATTCCACTTTAAAATCACAAAACCTAGCGTAAAAACACCTATACAAGCCCAATAATCAGATCAAAATCACACAAAATAATCACAAACCCATCAATAGCATAAAAATGCCAACTTCATCATGAAAACGTTTCCAGAGTTTATTTACACTCTCGCTCGAGTTAGGACTCAAACATAAAAATATCCATAAATAAAAAATAATGGAGACACTTCATGAAACAAAAAATGCTAGTCAAAGCATTAGGATTCACTCTGTCCCTCGCCCCATTAGTCAGCTTCGCTGCAGTGGAGAACGTAACGTATTTTGGTTATGCAAAATGGGGAAACATCTACACCGATAATGACCAACATAACGACGGCAAAGGAGAACGCAACGACGTTATTCGAGCGGGCCAAGGTTACGGTAACTACCGTTTAGGTAATGAACTAAATTGGTGGGAAGCGGGAGTGAAAGCCGATGTATGGCGTGACAATGACGCCTATTTTGACACCACGATTTATCTAGGCAGTGGAGATAGCTGGGGAGACGTGAGTACGATTCAGCTTTGGTCAGCAGGCCATGGGCTTATCGACGGCCAACCCAACGCAAAAATTTGGGCAGGTGAACGTTTTTACCGTCGCCACGAAGTCCACATGATAGATGTGAAGTACTGGGATACATCCAGCACCGGTCTTGGTATTGAAGATTGGGATCTCGGCTTTGCTGATGCTCACTTAGCTTGGATGGCACCAAACTCTTCAAGTGACGATGGACGCAGCCTTCATAACATCGATGCCCGCTTAAGTGGCATTGAGCTAAGTGAAACAGCAGACCTAACACTCGGCCTAAACTACGTAACCACGCAGAACTCAAGCTACGACGATAAAGACATTACTACTTCTGGCGCAATGCTCTCTGCTCTTTACCGTCAAGCTTGGAACTACGGTTCAAACACCTTGGCCTTCCAATATGGTACCGATGCGTTGGCAGGTGGATTAATGAGTGCTGAAGGTGGATCAAACAGAAAATACAGCACGGGTGTGGAACACGATGGTTCTAGCTGGCGCCTATTTAACCACGGTGACTTGAATATCAGTGAAGATGTTCAAGTGATGTACTCCATCGCTTATCAAGACAAAAACCTAGATAACAACGATGGTGAGAAGTGGTTCAGTGTCGGAGCTCGTCCTCAATATGCTTGGACAGATTACATGTCGACAGCATTAGAGGTGGGTTACGAAACGGTAGAAGCTCAAAACGGCTCGGGCACCAACGATATGTATAAAGTGACCGTGGCTCAAATGTTCCAAGCTGGAAAAGGGGTATGGGCTCGTCCATCTATTCGTATTTTTGCGACGTACTCTGAATCCAACAACGAATGGGACCGTGGTAACGAAGTGTATGGCACGGCGACGAGCATCAATGCAGAGACCGTCGATGAAATTACCTTTGGTTTCAACGTAGAAACTTGGTGGTAAACCACCACACCCGAGCGTCTGTTCAATCAACGAATTGACGCTCAACACTGGAATAGCAATTTAACGGGGAAAGCCGATGTTTTCCCCTTTACTAAGGTAGCAATCAGATGAAATTAAAATCATTGGTGATCATTGTCGCGGCACTCACAGTTAGCGCATGCAGCGGAATACCTGAAAAGGAACTTAATACTGATTTCAATGAGAGTGCATGCTGCTCTCAGCTAAGTGCGCTGCCAATGACGCAATTGTCTGTTCCATTCCACCAACAAGTGATTATGGACGGTCATTTACCGACCCTTTCCTCTTCATTGTTAAATGACAATACACAAGCGGATAGCCAACGCTTTCCGACCATCGCGTACCAAATCAGTGACACGACAGAATCGCTGTCCTTGCTCATTCGTTCATACATTAAAAATGATGCGCTATTCGCACCGTCTATTTATGTCTTTGACAAACAATGGCGACTGCTTGGTCAATACAGTACTAACGACTTCACTTACTACCCGACAACGATGCAAGGGTTAGAAAGAATTGAAGCATCAATTGCACTCGAACCTCAACGAGACAACGCGCAATTTATTGTGGTCAGCGCCGATAGCACTAAGTTAGATAGCGCCATCAATCGAATTCATCCTGAAGATCTGTATTCAGAATCTCAGCAGGTTATTGGCAATAAGCAACTGCCGTTGACTGCGACGTTGAGCTACGTAGGTGTCATTGATGTTACGGCGAGCAAATCAACAAACAGTGCGGTTTTGACTCTATTGGCTGAGCTTGGTGTTTCATCCGACAATGAACCCGAAACCTTAGGTTCAAAGCAAGTTTCTCAACCATCAAATCAGACAATTGAAACCAATCAAAAGGCGCAATGGCTGAATATCCAAAAAGACATTGACCAAGCCCTAAACAACAATGACATCAAACAAGCTGCATTTATTGCTAATCAAGCGGCCGAACAGGGCATACCCGAAGCAAAAGATTATTTATTAAAACAGCTCGCTGAATAGCTGAATAAGCCAACAGAACAATACGCATAACCAACGATTTGATAACGGTCATCACGGCTTAAAAGACCGATGACTTAATAGAATTATTACCCATATTGAACACTTTAAGAGTAGGAATACCATGAAGGCATTTTCAAACATCATCCAAAGACGCGATTGGGAAAACCCACAGTCTGTGAATATCCACTGCCTTAATGCGCACAGCCCATTATCAAGCTACCGCAACCTTAAGCACGCTCGAGACGGCATTGAGTCACAACGTAAATCTCTTAATGGACAATGGAAGTTCAAATACTTTGATGCACCTGAACAAGTTGACGGTGAATTTATCGAAACAAGTTTCAATGACTCACAATGGGACGAGATTACCGTACCATCGAACTGGCAAATGCAAGGCTACGATAAACCTATCTACGCCAACGTAAAATACCCATTTGAAGTGAACCCACCGTTTGTACCGGCAGAAAACCCAACCGGTTGTTACCGCACTCAAATTACGTTGACTAAAAATGACCTAAAGAACACCCAACGTATTATCTTTGATGGCGTCAATTCCGCTTTTCATCTTTGGTGTAATGGCAATTGGGTTGGTTACAGCCAAGATAGCCGCTTACCTGCCGAGTTCGACTTAACTCAGTATCTAACGGTTGGCGACAATACGCTTTCTGTCATGGTGATACGTTGGTGTGATGGTAGCTATTTAGAAGACCAAGATATGTGGTGGCTAAGCGGTATTTTCCGTGATGTGACCTTACTAGCTAAACCAAAGCAGTGCATTGAAGATGTGTTCGTTACGCCGGACTTAGACGCATGCTATCGCGATGGTTCACTGTCTATTGTCACCAAAATTACGGCACCAGACACTTACCAAGTTCAGGTTCAACTGTTTGACGGTGAAAACGCGGTGACTGAACCGCTTATCGATCGCCCTCATAATCGACGAATTGACGAGCGTGGCACCTACGATGATGTGGTATTCCAAACTCTTCATGTTCGAGATCCGAAGAAATGGAGCGCAGAAGTTCCTAACCTTTACCGAATTGTCGTGTCATTGCTTGATAGGCAAGGTAACCACATAGAAAGTGAAGCTTATCAAGTTGGATTCCGTAAAGTCGAAATGACAGACGGTCAGCTAAAGCTAAACGGCAAACCGCTATTGATTCGCGGCGTCAACCGTCATGAGCATCACCCAGAGTTGGGGCATGTGATGACAGAAGAAGACATGATCCGCGATATCTGTCTAATGAAGCAGTACAACTTCAATGCTGTGCGCACCGCTCACTACCCTAACCACCCACGATGGTACGAGCTGTGTGACGAATACGGTTTATATGTGTGTGATGAAGCGAACATCGAGACCCATGGCATGCAGCCTATGAATCGCTTGTCTGCGGATCCGCAATGGGCACACGCTTATATGAGTCGCTATACGCAAATGGTCATGCGTGATAAGAACCACCCTTCTATCATCATCTGGTCTTTGGGCAACGAGTCAGGGCACGGCAGCAGCCACAATGCGATGTATGCTTGGTCGAAACAGTACGATCCTTCTCGCCCGGTACAGTATGAAGGCGGTGGTTCAAATACCACAGCGACCGATATCATTGCGCCAATGTACGCACGCGTTAACAGCACTATCGAAGACGATGCCGTTCCAAAATGGTCTATCAAGAAATGGGTTTCTCTGCCTAACGAGCAACGCCCGCTTATTCTTTGTGAATACGCACACGCAATGGGTAACAGTTTGGGTAGCTTTAATGATTACTGGGATGCATTCCGAGAATATCCTCGCCTACAAGGCGGTTTCATCTGGGATTGGGTTGACCAAGGACTAAGCCAATGGGATGAAAACGGTGAACACTTCTGGGCCTACGGTGGAGACTTTGGCGATGTCATCAACGACCGTCAGTTCTGCATCAACGGTTTGATCTTCCCAGATCGCAGCGTACACCCGACCTTGGAAGAGGCGAAATACTGCCAGAGAATGATCAATGTGACGTTAGCAGAGCAAACTGAAGATCAATGCCGCCTAACGGTAACCAATGAAAACCTGTTCCGAGCGACTGACAATGAAATCTTACGCTGGCGATTGCTCGAAAATGGCATCGTGATTCAATCAGGGCAACAAGTCTTATCCGTTGCTGAAGATAGTAAACAAGAGCTGGTAATTGACCTCGCTTTCACACCAAAAGCACAAGCCGAATATCATCTCAACACCGATATTACTCTGACTCATTCAACCAAGTGGGCAGGGGAAGGCCATGTTTGTGCGACGGAGCAATTTGCTTTACGTAACCATGCTGGCTTGCAACTCCCGATCACGGCAAATGCTTTGGCTCCCCAGTTACATCAGCAAGACAATAAAGTGGTCGTGTCTAGCCTAGATGAAACACATCAATGGCAATGGGATACAGAGAGTGGATTGTTGACCCACTGGATCGTTGATGGGCAACCGCAAGTTATCAAGGCACCTGTCGATAACTTCTATCGCGCGCCACTTGATAACGACATTGGTATCAGTGAGATAGACAACATCGACCCAAATGCATGGGCTTGTCGCTGGGAACTTGCAGGCATTGGTCAATGGGAGCGTCAGTGTACAAGTTGTGTCGTGCAAGCGCTCGCAGACTCAGTACAAGTGGCGTCAGTATTCGCCTACCAATTTAATGGCCAAATCCAAGCGATTACCAAATGGCAATACACCTTAAATAACCTAGGCGAAATGAATATCGCGGTTGATGTCAACTTAGCCGATCACTTACCACCGATGCCACGCATTGGTCTTGAGATGGAGCTACCTTTACCACTCGAAACTGCCAATGAAACTCCAGTATCGTGGCTGGGATTAGGTCCTTTTGAAAACTATCCAGACCGTTTGGCTGCTGCTCGATTCGGTTTACACAAACAGACACTGGGTCAGATGCATACGCCGTATATATTCCCAACCGATAGCGGGTTACGTTGCGGAACCAAAAACTTGAATGTAGGAAATATCGGGATCGAAGGCGATTTTTCATTCAGTGTGAGTCAGTACAGCCAGCAACAATTAACGGATGCTAAGCATACCAATGACCTGACTCGTGAAGAGAAAATCTATGTACGCGTAGATCACCAACATATGGGTGTTGGTGGTGATGATTCTTGGAGTCCAAGTGTTCACCAAGAGTTTCAACTCACCGACAATCAATATCGTTATCAGGTTACGCTAACAAGCGCATCGTAAGTAGATTCGGACCAAGCGGCTTGCTCTAAGCCACTTGGTTCCCCTATTACTTTGGGTTACCTGTGATTACCTTACTTCACGCGACAACAGCTCACACGACAGCAGTCCACACGCCAATGTGACTCAAAAACCAAGCTCAAATCTAGAGCTTGGCTTATTATTTTCAAACTAGTCAGCCAATCAAAAATAAACCATCAAACCTCGTCATATTTGATGTTTAATATTTGAATTGCCTAACTATCCGTTGTTAAATGTCCAACCACCAGCACACAGCATTATATTCAGAATAAGAGAGCGGAATGGCTACCATTAAAGATGTTGCGAAGGAAGCAGGCGTATCAATCGCGACCACCTCTCGAGTAATCAACAATGCACCTCACACCAGTGAAACCGCAATTGCGGCGGTAAAAGCCGCTATGGAAAAACTCGGCTATCGCCCAAATGCCAACGCCCGTGCATTGGTCAGCAAATCTTCAAACGCGATTGGTGTACTGGTTAATGATGTTTCTGCCCCGTTCTTCGGCTCGATGATCAAAGCCATTGATACCGTGGCAAGTGAGCAAGAAAAGCAGCTACTGATTGGCAGCGGCTACCATGACGCGACCAAAGAGCGTAATGCGATTAACTTGCTGATCAACAGCCGCTGCGAATCACTCGTGGTTCATAGCAAAGGCATTAGCGACGAAGAATTGGTTAAGCTAGCCAATGAAGTGCCCGGCTTAGTTCTCATCAACCGAATTGTTCCCGATATCGAACACCGCTGTATTGCTCTCGACAACCGCCGCGGCTCTTACATCGCGACTGAGTATTTGATTAAAAACGGCCACAAGCACATTGGCTACATCTGCTCGAGTCACGATATTGAAGATGCTCACGACCGCTTAGGTGGCTATTTGGATGCATTGAAAGATCACGGTATTGAATCGAACGATGAGTACATCGAATATGGTGAACCTGACGAGCTAGGCGGTGAGCAAGCCATGGTTAACTTAATGGCAAAAAACACAGATATCACAGCCATTGCAACGTATAACGACTACATGGCAGCAGGCTGTTTGGCGTTATTACAAGAAAATGGCGTTCGTATTCCAGAAGATATATCAGTTATTGGGTTTGATGACGGCCACATTGCTCGCTTCATCTACCCTCGATTGACCACCATTCGTTACCCAATTCAAGTCATGGCTAATCAAGCGGTTAAGCTCTCTCTGCAACTCGCAAGTGACGAGCCAAAAGAACACACGGAACATAAGCTATTTATGCCAATTTTGGTGCGCAGAGCCTCTGTTCGAAACATTAATTGAGAAAGCTCAGGTTCATAAAGACTAAGTCATTTCGTTCCTCGACACTTTTTACAACAAAGAAAATAGGATTGATTCGATGAGTTATCATTGAGTTAATCTTATTTTTCATTCCCCGCAAATACCCACCTATACTTAACCTGATCCATCTTAATCAAACGGTTACCCGTTGATTTTTTCACCAAGTGTCTAAATCCCTAGTGATCCTTGGTTGTTATTAGGTGAGCAAAGCAGGATAATATCGGGATCGGAATCTCAAGAATTAATCCATTATGACCGAATACCTTTTGTTGTTGGTTGGCACAGTGCTGGTCAATAACTTTGTGCTAGTGAAGTTTTTAGGACTATGTCCATTTATGGGAGTCTCCAAGAAACTGGAGACTGCGATTGGCATGGGCCTCGCGACGACTTTCGTTCTAACGTTAGCGTCGGTCTCTGCATACCTAGTAGAAACCTACATCCTTACCCCTCTGGGTATTGAATACCTGCGTACCATGAGTTTCATCTTGGTTATCGCGGTGGTTGTTCAATTTACGGAAATGGTCGTTCACAAAACCAGCCCGACTCTTTATCGCCTGCTGGGTATCTTTCTGCCTCTTATCACCACCAACTGTGCGGTATTAGGTGTGGCACTTCTGAACATCAATGAAAACCACAACTTCATTCAGTCGATCATCTATGGTTTCGGCGCAGCGGTGGGTTTCTCTCTTGTATTGATCTTATTTGCTGCAATGCGTGAACGTATTGCGGTTGCTGATGTTCCAATGCCATTCAAAGGCGCATCGATTGCGATGATCACAGCAGGCCTAATGTCTCTGGCATTCATGGGCTTTACTGGGTTGGTGAAATAAACATGAGTACCATTTTAATTGCGATCATTGCGCTAGCCGTTTTAGCCGCTGTTTTTGGCGCTATTTTGGGCTTTGCTTCTATCCGTTTTAAAGTTGAAGCTGATCCTATCGTCGATCAAATCGACACCATTTTACCGCAAACTCAATGTGGCCAGTGTGGCTACCCTGGCTGTCGCCCATACGCAGAGGCGATCGCTAACGGAGACAAGATCAACAAATGTCCTCCGGGCGGCCAAGCAACTATTGAGAAGCTAGCAGATTTAATGGGCGTAGAAGTTGAAGACTCCGCTCATGACTTAGATAACAAAGTAAAAACCGTTGCCTTCATTCACGAAGATATGTGTATCGGCTGTACCAAGTGTATTCAAGCCTGCCCTGTTGACGCCATTGTTGGTGGCACCAAGGCACTGCACACAGTAATTAAAGATGAATGTACAGGTTGTGATCTATGTGTCGCACCGTGCCCTACTGACTGTATTGAAATGATTCCAGTGGCAACAACGACTGAAAATTGGAAATGGCAGATGAACATCATCCCTGTTACTGATATCACTAACCAAGCGACTGATGCGACTGCGTCAGAGCCTAAAGCATAGGGTTAGTATGATCTCTTTAATTGAACAAATTCGCACGGGCTCTATTTGGAACTTCCCTGGTGGCGTGCACCCTGCTGAAAACAAGAAACAGTCGAATACTACTGATATCGTCCATGCAAGGCTTCCAGAAGAAATCGTTCTTCCTGTGAAACAGCACATCGGTAAGCCGGGGAACCTATTGGTTGCTGCTGGCGACACTGTGTTAAAAGGTCAGCAACTTACGGCCTTAGACACAGGTTTTACTTTGCCAGTACACGCACCAACATCGGGTGTGATTACCGCTATCGAACCGCGAACTACCGCTCACCCTTCAGGCTTGAGCGAAATATGCGTGGTTATTAAACCTGATGGCCTAGACACTTGGATTGAAAAAAATCCAGTTGAAGATTTTTCGACAAAGACTTCTGACGAACTGCTTGATGTGATTCGCCAAGCTGGTATTTCAGGCATGGGCGGCGCAGGTTTCCCTACGGCTAAGAAGCTTCAATCAGGCTTAGGTCGTACCGACATTTTGATCGTCAACGCTGCGGAATGTGAACCTTACATCACCTCTGATGACAAGTTGCTTCAAGAACATGCCGACGAAGTATTAAAAGGCATCGAAGTGGTTGAACACATTCTTCAACCAAAGCTGACGGTTATCGGCATTGAAGACAACAAACCAGATGCGATAAAAGCACTTGAGATTGCAGCGAAAGACAAAGATATCGTCATTCGCGTTATCCCAACCAAATACCCTTCTGGTGGTGAGAAGCAACTTATCAAGATCCTCACCAACAAAGAGGTTCCAGCTGGCGGCATTCCTGCAGACATTGGTGTTTTGGTTCAGAACGTCGGCTCTCTTTACTCGATTAAGCGAGCGGTAATTGACGGCGAACCTGTGGTTAACCGCGTTGTGACATTAACCGGTAAAACCTTTAAGCAACCTCGTAACGTTTGGGCGCTATTAGGCACACCAGTACATGAGTTACTTGAAGAGTTTGGCTACAAAGCAGATAAAAAACTGCCGCGTTTAATTTTGGGCGGCCCGATGATGGGCTTTACCTTGCCGCATGCCAATGTGCCAATCACTAAAACGTCGAACTGTATTTTAGCGCCAACGCGTCGTGAGATCTCACCAAGCACTTACGAGATGGAATGTATCCGTTGCAGCGCATGTGCTGAAGCTTGCCCTGCGTCTCTACTTCCTCAACAACTGCAATGGCATGCCAAAGCTAACGAGTTGGATAAGTGTGAAGAGCTGAATATTAAAGACTGTATTGAATGCGGTGCTTGTGCGTTTGTCTGCCCAAGTGAAATCCCTCTTGTTCAGTACTATCGCCAAGCGAAAGCAGAAATCAAAACTCGAAAAGATGAAGCCGCTGCTGCAGAACGCGCCAAGATTCGTTTTGAAGAGAAGAACGCTCGTATGGAGCGTGATAAAGCCGAACGTGAAAACCGCTTTAAAAAAGCCGCAGATAACCGCCGTAAAGATATGAAAACATCCGGCGGTGATGATGCTATTGCTGCTGCGATTGCTCGTGTTAAAGCACAAAAATCCGCTGCGGATCAGGCTCCGAATGAAGAACCAGCAGTGAAACCTGCGGTTGCTGCCGCTATTGCGAAGGCAAAAGCGAAACAAGCTGCAGCTCAAAAAGCGGAAGGCGCTGAACCAGACAACTCTGAAATGTCTAAACTGCGTGAAGAGCGCAAGCGTCAAGCGAGAGAGCGCAAGGCACAACAAGCAGCAGCCGATACTCCTGCAGAAAGCTCAGGCGATACGAAGAAAGACGCCGTTGCTGCTGCGATTGCTCGCGCTAAAGCGAAGAAAGCACAGCAAGCGGAATCTGCTTCGGATGCTCCTGTTGAAAGCTCTGGCGATGCTAAGAAAGATGCTGTCGCTGCGGCCATTGCTCGTGCTAAAGCCAAGAAAGCTCAACAAGCTGAATCTGCTGCTGAAGCTCCTGCTGAAAAATCCGGCGATGCCAAGAAAGATGCTGTTACTGCCGCTATCGCTCGTGCTAAAGCCAAAAAAGCCCAGCAAGCGAAGCAAGCAGAAACATCTGAACCAGTGGTTGAAGTTGAAACCGAGACTCAATCGGAGCAAGTCGACCCTAAGAAAGCTGCTGTTGCTGCGGCCATCGCTCGCGCTAAGGCTAAGAAAGCACAGCAAGCGACACAAGAAACAACCGAAGCTCCTGAACCTGCAGTTGAAACTGAAGCTGGAAGTTCTGGCGATGCTAAGAAAGACGCCGTTGCTGCCGCTATAGCCCGTGCTAAAGCAAAAAAAGCACAGCAAGCTAAGCAAGCAGAAACATCTGAACCAGTAGTTGAAGTAGAAACTGATACTCAATCTGAACAGGTCGATCCGAAGAAAGCTGCTGTTGCTGCAGCTATCGCTCGTGCTAAAGCGAAAAAAGCCCAGCAAGAGCTAGATAAAAAGAACAATGAGGAGAAAGAGTAGTGGCCTTCTTTATCGCCAGCTCACCGCACGCGCATAGCCGTAGAAGCACCCCAGATCTAATGAAATGGGTGGCTATTTGTGCATTGCCAGGTCTACTAGCTCAAACCTACTTCTTTGGATGGGGTACCCTCATCCAGTTAGTATTTGCTATTGCACTTGCTGTTACCTTTGAAGCAGCCGTCATGCTATTGAGAAAACGCCCGCCAGTAATGGCACTGCGTGATTACAGTGCTGTTGTAACCGCTTGGCTACTGAGTGTCGCGATTCCCCCACACTCTCCGTGGTGGATCCTCGTCATTGGTATGTTCTTCGCTATTATTATCGCGAAACACTTATACGGCGGCCTAGGGCAGAACCCATTTAACCCTGCGATGGTCGCTTACGTTGTTTTGCTGATTTCATTCCCAGTTCAAATGACCAGTTGGAATGCTCCCGCGAGCCTGACAGCAGAAGCAACAAGCTTTATTGACTCATTCTTGATGATCTTTACTGGCTTCAATAACGAAGGTTTGTCTCTGCAACAAGCACGCCTTGGCATTGATGGCACCACAATGGCGACGCCGCTTGATGCATTCAAAACGGCATTAACGGCAGGCAATACTGCCTCAGAAGCACTATCTCAACCTCAATTTAGTTGGTTAGCTGGCGTAGGCTGGGAGTGGGTAAACCTTGCTTACCTAATCGGCGGTTTAGTGCTGATTAAGCAACGTGTTATTCAATGGTATATCCCTGTGGCTTTCATCGGCGGTCTTACTCTGTTTAGCTTAGTGTTCTTAGTGCTCACTCCTGGTGAAACCGCTTCTCCAACCATTCACCTTCTGTCTGGCGCGACTATGCTTGGTGCATTCTTTATTGCAACCGACCCAGTTTCAGCATCCACGACAGTCAAAGGTCGCTTAGTGTTTGGCGCTCTGATCGGCGGTTTAGTCTTTATCATCCGCAGTTGGGGTGGTTTCCCTGATGGCGTGGCGTTTGCTGTATTGTTAGCCAACATGTGTGTTCCACTGATTGACTACTACACCAAACCTCGCACATACGGTCACTAAGGGAGCGAATACCATGCTAAATGCAATTAAGAAAAACGGCCTTGTACTCGCGATTTTTGCGTGTGCTTCGACGGGTTTGGTCGCGGTAACTCACTACCTGACCAAAGATCAGATCAAACAACAAGAACAGGCTCAGTTACTGTCTGTTCTTAACCAAGTGATCCCACACGATCAGCACGACAACGAGCTGTTTTCGTCTTGTACTTTGGTTCAAGCAGAAGAGCTTGGTACTGAGCAAGCGATGCCGGCTTACATTGCTAAGCTTAATGGTGAGCCAAGCGCGATTGCGATCGAAGCGATTGCACCAGACGGCTACAATGGCGCGATTAAAGTCATTGTTGGAATGAAAACTGACGGTACTATTTTAGGTACTCGCGTGCTTTCTCACCAAGAGACTCCGGGCTTGGGTGATAAGATTGATCTGCGTGTGAGTGATTGGATTCTTTCGTTTGCAGGTAAGCAAGTGACGGATTCTAATCTAGACCGTTGGAAGGTTCGTAAAGACGGTGGTGATTTTGACCAGTTTACTGGCGCTACTATCACGCCAAGAGCAGTCGTGAAGTCAGTCAAACAAGCGGTCCAGTACGTTAACCAAAACAACCAAGCATTGCTTGCTCAACCTCTAAATTGTGGTGGTGAATAATGAGTGACCATAAAACATTGATCAAAAATGGCATGTGGGCCAATAACCCTGCCCTAGTGCAACTTCTTGGGTTATGTCCGCTGCTGGCTGTATCGTCAACAGTCACTAACGCACTTGGGCTAGGCATTGCTACCTTGCTTGTACTGGTCGGCTCAAACGTTTCTGTTTCTTTGGTTCGTAATCATGTGCCAAAAGAAGTACGTATCCCAGTATTCGTAATGATCATTGCCTCGCTAGTAACCTGTGTTCAATTGCTGATGAACGCTTACGCCTATGGGCTTTACCTCTCTTTGGGTATCTTCATCCCGCTGATCGTAACCAACTGCATCATCATTGGTCGTGCGGAAGCCTTCGCTTCAAAAAATGAAGTGCTACCAGCGGCTCAAGATGGTTTCTGGATGGGTCTAGGCATGACATCAGTATTGGTCGTGTTAGGTGCGATGCGTGAGATTATTGGTAACGGGACCCTATTTGATGGCGCAGACCTGCTGCTTGGTGACTGGGCTTCGGTGTTACGAATCCAGATATTCCAATTTGATAACAGCTTCTTGTTAGCCCTGCTTCCACCGGGTGCCTTCATTGGTGTTGGTTTCTTAATTGCTTTGAAAAATATCATCGATAACCAAGCAAAATCTAGACAACCAAAACAAGAAAAACCAGTCATTGAACGCGCTCGCGTTACCAATGCCTAATAAGTTAAATTAGCTTAAACCTCGCTGAGTTAGCTCAACCACTCAGCGGGGGAAATCAGATCTAAACAGTACATATAATAATGACGCTCATAAGAGCGCGTAACCGATGATAAAGCAGAAGCAATCCAAGCTTCATGCCCTAACTATTTGAAAGTAATGTCGCTATGAACAATGTAAAACGAGTAGAAATACTTGAGCGTTTAAGAGAAAACAATCCAAAGCCAGAGACTGAGCTTAACTGGAACAGCCCATTCGAGCTGCTGATTGCCGTTCTATTGTCTGCACAAGCAACCGATGTCAGCGTGAACAAGGCGACGGATAAGCTGTACCCTTTAGCCAACACTCCGCAAGCAATTTTCGACCTAGGTGTTGATGGCTTAAAAGAGTATATCAAGACCATCGGCCTATTTAACTCAAAAGCAGAAAACACCATCAAAACGTGTCGTATGCTGCTTGACCTACATAATGGTGAAGTACCGGAAGATCGCGCTGCATTAGAAGCCCTTCCAGGTGTCGGTCGTAAAACAGCAAACGTAGTGTTAAATACCGCATTCGGTTGGCCAACCATTGCCGTTGATACTCACATCTATCGTGTATCAAACCGCACTAAGCTAGCGATGGGTAAAACCGTCGACGATGTCGAAGCAAAACTACTTAAAGTTATCCCAAAAGAATTCAAACTGGATGTCCACCATTGGCTCATTCTTCATGGACGTTACACCTGTGTCGCACGTAAACCACGCTGTGGCAGCTGTATCATTGAAGACCTCTGTGAATTCAAAGAAAAGAGCGAAGATTAGTCTTTCCGTTCACAACGATTAATCAATACGGCAGCGCTTAAAGCGCTGCTTTTTTATTGCCACTCTCTAGAATCCGCCTCTACATAAGTTTTCACTTCTAATTCTGCGCTCCCAAGACAACAGGCATAAAAAATCCCGCCTTTTATGGCGGGATTCAATTATTTAGCTAAGAAGTCTGTCTTAGATAAACTCCACTTTAGTCACTTCTTTGATAGCAGATAGAACAAATGTTGGTACTGCTGCAATGAAGATTAACGATATTAAGTGATTAAACTCTAGCGCTTCTGTGCTGAATACCAACTGACCGAAGCTTGTGTACACAACGCTTAAAGACAAGATAGCCGATACTGCCACCGCACCAAGTAGGTAGTGGTTAGTGAACGGATTCTTACGATAAATCGTTGTAAACGTACGTGCATCGAACAAGCTCCAAAGTTGAGCAAAGATCAGTGTTAAAAACGCAACGGTTTGTGCGTATTGAGCACTGTAACCACCGTCGAGTGCGTAAGAGAATGTCACAAAGCTTAGACCACCTAATGCGAGACCACGAGTTAGGATACGAGCGCCTAGACCATTAGAGAAGAAGCCTTGGTCACGTTTGCCTGGCTTACGCTCCATGAGATCTTTCTCTTCTGGCTCAACACCGAGTGCGAGTGCTGGTAGACCATCAGAAACGAGGTTAACCCATAAAATCATTAGTGGAGTTAGCGGAAGTACTACATCTGGTCCCATGAGTAGGAATGCAAATAGGATTACCGAAACCTCACCCACGTTCGCTGTAAGTGCTTGGCGGATAAACTTACGTAGGTTATCGAAAATTTGACGACCCTGACGTACCGCCTTCACGATAGTACTGAAGTTGTCATCCAACAGGATAAGGTCACCTGAGTCTTTCGCAACAGACGTACCTGTAATACCCATCGCAACACCAATGTCTGCACGACGCAGTGCTGGCGCATCGTTCACGCCGTCACCGGTCATAGAGGCAACTTCATTGTTCTCTTGCTGCGCTTTTACGATACGCAGCTTGTGCTCTGGAGTAACACGGGCAAATACTGCAACCTGAGAACAGATAGACAACAGCTTCTCGTCATCCATTTGGTCAAGCTCAGCACCCGTTACCACTAGATCGTCTTCGCTACGGATGATTCCGATTTCACGAGCAATCGCTGCTGCCGTGACTGCGTGGTCACCGGTAATCATTACCGTACGAACACCAGCGCTATAACAGCTATTTACTGCATCGCGTACTTCTGGGCGTGGTGGATCCATGATGCCATAGATACCCAGGATGCTGACGTCTTTTTCAAGCTCAGGGAAATCTAACTCAAGCTCTTCTTCTTTTAATTCACGGAAACCAACGGCAAGTGTACGCAGAGCATCACCACCAAAGGTTTGGATTGCCGCTTCAAAGTTTAAATGAAGCTCTTGAGACGGTGCGGTATCGAGAGCCAAGTTGCCTGAAACTTCACAGCCAACCGTTGGTACGAAACCACCGTCAACCATGAAGCTGGTTGATTTACCAAGAACAACATCTGGCGCACCTTTCAATGCTAGGAAGTGCTTACCTTGTGGGTCACGAACGATAACAGAAGCCATCTTACGACCAGAATCGAACGGGAACTTCTTAACGATTGAGTAGCCACCCGTTGATAGCATTTCATCTTGTTTAAGACCTGCTTTTGCAGCTGCAACAATTAGTGCACCTTCTGTCGGGTTGCCACGAACCGTCCATTTACCATCAGCATTTACATATTCAGCATCGTTACAAAGCGTTGCAACAACAAGACCTTTCATCATTGCAGGGCTGTTTGTCGCTTCGACATTGTGACCTTTGGTAATGAATTCACCCTTAGGATCAAAACCTTTACCTGACACATCCCAGTAACGACCAGACACATCGTACGCTTTCATCACCTGCATTTGGTTTTGTGTTAGCGTACCGGTTTTATCTGAACAGATAACGGTTGTAGAACCAAGCGTTTCGATTGCTGCTAGCTGTTTAGCCAAAGCATTATTCTTAACCATCTTAGTCGAGCCCATCGTTAATACGATAGTAACCACCGTTGGTAAACCTTCAGGAATAGCGGCAACCGATAAAGAGATACCTGTTGTTAGGATTTCTAACCATGGCATACCGTGGTAAACACCGATAGCACAAACAATAGCAACAACCACAAGAGCAACAACCAATAATGCGAGTGCGATGGTGTCCATACGCTCTTGCATTGGTGTTTTCGTCTCTTCCGTTTGGTTCATCATATCAGCGATGTGACCAACTTCAGTTTGCATACCTGTGCTTGTTACCACAGCAAGGCCTGTACCTGTAGTCACGATTGTTGTCATGAAGCCCATGTTCTTCTGATCGCCAAGACCAAGGGTCTCATCTTCAAGGCGTTCAGACTGCTTATTCACTGGCTCAGATTCACCGGTCAGTGCAGCCTCATCTACCGTCAGACGGTTTGACTCAAGAATACGAACATCAGCAGGCAGAATATCGCCAGTATTAATTTTGATGATGTCACCAGGAACGAGGGTTTTAGCTGGAACACTGATCCATTTACCATCGCGCATCACTTCGGCTTCTGGAGCTGCCATTTCTTTTAGCGCTTCCATCCCTTTCTGAGCTTTAAATTCTTGCCAGAACGCGATACCAGTATTGATAAGGATAATCACTGCAATAGCAATAGCATCAATCGCGTGGCCAGTAGACCAAGAAACGATTGCACCAACAGCTAGAATAAAAATCAGTGGGTTTTTATATTGATGAATATACAGTTCCCACGCAGAAGCTGACTCTTGTGCAGTCAGTTCGTTAGTGCCGTGCTTCTCTAAGCGTGCATCCGCTTCAGAAGTTGATAAACCTGTCGTTTGATCTGCGTTCAGTTCGTTTAAAACATCTGAACTTTGTTGTGTAAACCATTTACTCGTCATTTGAGTACTCCACATCAATGCCTCACGCCGAGGCTAATGTAATAAAATAATACTTATTCTTATGTGATAGAAAAATCGCACAAATCAAAAGTGAATATTTAGTCGATTTGGTGCGCTTGAAAAACTATATAGTAAGGATTGTCTATTTAGCAAAGATCGCAAAAGATACACTTGATACACACTTGACAACTACTTTGAAAACACAACCACATCAAACATCAAACATAAAACAAACAATACAAGCCCAAACTATTGTTTAAAAAAGATAAGCACAAAAAATAGACACCCTTTGCACTTTCGTAAAAACCATTGGTTATCGGCGTATTTTATCGAAAATTCCTTAATAACGAAGTAAAACATCGGAATAACCTTTCTATAAACAGGGAGATGTTGGCGTAATCATAAATTGATAAAATGGAAAGTTAGATGCCAATTGTAAAAACGAAAGGAAATCAGCAACAAGATGGAGATATAAGTCACAATTCAACAACCAAGGCCATTCTTGGCCATTACAAAAAAGACCAACACTCAAACTTACTATTTATGCAAAACTGCGAATTAAGCGCTAGTGACTGACAAATTAATAAGGCCGTCGCTCTTTAATTTCTTGTAATACAAATAAGAAAAAAGGCAGAGGGGGAGAGTAAGATAGATGATGAGAATAAGAAAATATGACCAAACTCATCATCTCTTTGGTGTTGCTTATGAGCTTGCTCATATATAGTGCTATAAAAGAAACAACCAATAACAAGCTAGGAGCAAATCATGTCAAACGGTCGTATTTTACACACCATGCTACGCGTGGGTGATCTAGACAAGTCTATCGAGTTCTACACCAATGTAATGGGCATGCAGCTATTACGTAAGAACGAAAACAAAGAGTACGAATACACACTGGCTTTCGTTGGCTTTGGCGACGAATCTCAAGGCGCAGTGATTGAGCTGACTTACAACTGGGGCACCACGGAATACGATCTTGGCTCTGCTTTTGGTCACGTTGCTATCGGTGTTGATGACATCTACACAACGTGTGATGCGATTAAAGCAGCTGGCGGCAACGTAACGCGAGAAGCGGGTCCGGTTAAAGGCGGCTCTACACACATTGCGTTCGTTAAAGATCCTGATGGCTACATGATTGAGCTGATTCAGAACAAACAAGCAAGCGCAGGTCTAGAAGGTTAATTCCTTAACTTCTTTGAGAAGTTGAGTTTGAACGCCTGATGAAATAAAAAAGAAGCGAGCACTATGCTCGCTTCTTTTTTATCACTCTCCCCATAATCGATATGCTTCACCAATTATTCTTAACAATCTCATTGATGAAACTTTACATGATAATAATTATTATTTAAATTAACCACCTATTGATTAATGAGGTAATACAATGATTAGCGAATGGGAAAAACACACGTTACTTGCCGATACTGCATTGCAGCTCGACGATCCTGTACGAAGTATTCTTCATTATCAGCAGGCTTTGAACTTAAGTGAAGAAATTACAGAACGCACCGATATTCAAGCCGATGAGCGGTTACTGATTTCGGTGATTTCTTGCCACAATCTTGCTCAATTCTGGCGTTGGGCTGGCGACACTGAATACGAGCTCAAGTATCTTCAACTGGCTTCTGAAAAGGTACTCACACTGATCCCTCAGTGCCCTAATACTCAATGTTCAAGCTTTATCGATTCTATTGGTTGCTGTAAGAAAGCGCTGATCGATTTCATGAAACGCCACCCAAACCCTAAAATTGCCTCTATGGTGGAAAAGATCGATACCGCGACCAACTGTGAAATGATCGCCCGCTTCCGCTTGAATTAAACAAGTTCCGTTAAAACAACGACTCCAAATTTAAAACATAAAAAAGCCCGTCATCAAGACGGGCTTTGTCATTTCAAAACAAGCTGTTGTTTAGCTTAAACCTGTGTGCGACCTAAAGAGATCACAACACGTCGGTTCTTATCTTTACCAATTGGCGAGTTATTGTCCGCAATCGGACGACGCTTGCCATAGCCTTGCACTTGGATACGATCTTCTGGCAGGCCTAGAGATTTGAAGTACTCTCTTAACGATTCTGCTCTGCGCTCTGAAAGGTTTTGGCTAATCCCTTTGCTGTCGACAGAGTCGGTGTACGTTGCCACCAGCACAAGGTCGATGTCTTGGTTATAGCGAACGTAATCGGCAATCTGGCTCAGCCTTTTGCGCGACGACTTGTTCAGCTGGTCGCTGTTGCGGTCGTAATGCAAAATAGTGAAAGAGATATCTTCAAAGCTGTAAGGCAGCAGGTTAGCAACACAGTCACTGAACACATTGTATTTTTCTTGGAACAACACCGACGACAACGACACTTCGATACGTTGATCTCGGCTCTGCCACTCTTGGTAGCTGAATGTCGGATAACGCCCTTTCTCCAACTCACTCAAGATGCCCCAAGCTGTTTGACCGCCGACATAGCCGTCAAATTGCTGGAAGAACTTAATGGTTGTCATACGATCAGCACTTTCACCCGGACGCCAAGGTGGCGGCATAGAGATCAAGCTTACATTGCGCGTCGCACCCATTGGACGGCGCATTTTAAGCTCAAAGTCCAAAATGATTTTTTTACTCGCGCGAGATGAGAACTCAGCATCACCAAAGTTTGGAATTGGGTGGACCAAGCGACATTCAAGTGGCGTGTTGGCTACCATCTCCCATGTCGACTGTTGAGGAGATGCTCCGTAACGCTTTTCTTGTGCCATGACCGATGACGACACAAGTAGCGAAAATAGCATTGAACCTGTTATGAGTTGTTTCTTCATAAAGTGGAGTATCTCTTAAGCAATTCGTTTAACAATGCAGCCAATTGCCGCATTTTTCTCTCACGTTTAAATATGCAATTATCAAGCCGTAATGGGTTGGGTAATTTAAGATTTATTGCCCTTCCCTTGTTTTTATCACTGCTATTATCTGCAATAATGCAGCCTTAATCACACTTATTTGGGCTAACATGACTGTAGAAAACGAAGCTCTGACCCTAAAAAAACGCTTTCGCGGCTATTTTCCAGTGGTCATCGACGTGGAAACCGCAGGGTTTAACGCTGAAACCGATGCATTATTAGAAATCTGTGCCATTACATTAAAAATGGATGAGAACGGAGATCTGCACCCTGCATCAACGCTTCATTTTCACATTGAGCCTTTTGAAGGCGCAAATATAGAGCAGGCAGCATTAGACTTTAACGGAATTAAAGACCCATTTAGCCCATTACGTGGTGCTGTGTCGGAACAAGAAGCCCTTAAAGAAATCTACAAGCTAGTGAGAAAAGAACAAAAAGCTTCAGATTGCAGTCGCGCAATCATGGTTGCTCACAACGCTACATTCGATTTGAACTTCGTTAATGCGGCAAGTGAGCGCTGTAAGCTTAAACGCGTCCCTTTCCATCCATTTGCTACTTTTGACACTGCAGCTCTTAGTGGTCTTGCCTACGGTCAAACCGTTTTGGCTAAAGCTTGCCGCACTGCAGGGATGGAATTTGACAACAAAGAAGCACACTCTGCTTTGTATGATACGCAAAAAACCACAGAGTTATTTTGCGGCATTGTAAACAAATGGAAAGCCCTTGGTGGTTGGCCTCTTGTTGACGAAGAATAAAAAATAGAGTCGGTAAACGTTTTTTCGTATTGCCTTCATAAAAAACACAACATCCCGAGAATAATATGAATCCTGTTGTAATTTCAGTTTGCATCATGCTTGTTTTAGCTTTGATGCGCGTAAACGTAGTCGTTGCTCTGACGTTCAGTGCAATTATCGGTGGCGTAGCCTCTGGTATGAGCTTGAACGACGCAGTCGCGGCTTTCGAAAGTGGATTAGGCGGCGGTGCAACGATTGCACTTAGCTACGCTATGCTTGGTACATTCGCTGTAGCTATCTCACGTTCTGGTATCACAGATCTCCTTGCTCAAAGTGTTATCAAACGCATTCACGGCAAAGAGAACAGTGCAGCATCGACTGGTCTTAAATACGGCATGCTTGCGTCGTTGATCTTAGTGACCATGTCTTCGCAAAACGTGATTCCGGTACATATCGCCTTTATCCCAATCTTAATCCCACCTCTACTAGGCGTATTCGCAAAAATGAACCTAGACCGTCGTCTAGTTGCGTGTGTGCTGACTTTTGGTCTGATTACACCTTACATGGTGTTACCGATTGGTTTTGGTGGCATCTTCCTAAACAACATCCTGCTTAAAAACCTTCACGACAATGGTCTTGAAAACGTTGTAGCAAGCCAAGTACCTATGGCAATGTTGTTACCAGCAGCAGGCATGATCTTCGGTCTCCTTACTGCAGTATTCTTTACTTACCGTAAGCCTCGCCAATACAAAGAAACCTCTCTCACTGTTGTTTCAACAGAAGTGAAAGAGATCAACAAGAAGCACATCTTAGTTGCAGCGGCGGGTATCGTAGCTGCGCTAACAGTTCAACTGTCGACGGGCTCTATGATCATCGGTGCTCTAGCGGGTTTCATGGTATTTACCTTCGGTGGCGTCATTGCTTGGAAAGAGACACAAGATGTCTTCACCAAGGGCGTTCACATGATGGCAATGATCGGTTTCATCATGATTGCAGCGGCAGGTTTCGCGGCAGTTATGAAGCAAACAGGTGGCGTTGAATCTTTGGTTGAAGCACTTTCAACAAGCATCGGCGACAACAAGCCTCTAGCAGCACTACTTATGCTAATTGTTGGTCTATTGGTTACTATGGGCATTGGTTCTTCGTTCTCTACGATTCCAATCCTTGCAACTATCTACGTTCCACTAGCAGCAGCATTTGGCTTCTCGCCAATGGCAACAATCGCTCTAGTAGGTACAGCTGCTGCACTTGGTGATGCGGGCTCTCCGGCTTCTGACTCAACATTAGGTCCAACGTCTGGTCTAAATGCTGATGGTCAACACGAGCACGTATGGGAAACCGTAGTACCGACGTTCCTGCACTACAACATCCCACTGATCGTATTCGGTTGGATTGCAGCCATGGTTCTGTAATTAGGTTCTGTAGTTAAACAGTCCTACGCTCACTTTTATAAAGACCGCCTCGTGCGGTCTTTTTTGTCTCTGAGATTCATTCTACTCTTCCTTCCGCTCACTCTCATTGAACTAGCGACACCAAACAAAAAAGGCTTACTCTGATGAGTAAGCCTTAGAAATCATTGCGAATACAGATGACTCTCGCTGAATTACGCAGCGGGAGCATTACTCACTAAAATTTCGCGAATAGACTTAAGCGTCGCTTCCGTTGAATGATAATCCAATTCAACTTCACTAAAGATGCCGTTCACTTCAAGCATTAAGGTCGGGTAAGAAAATACACCCATCGCTTCTTTAAAGCCTAGCTGGTCATCTAACTCACTTTCCAATAACTTGCTAGAAAGGTCATTTTCAAACTGTTGAACATTCATACCTAGCTCTTCAGCCAACTGCAAATGTGTGTCTTGGCTATGTGGCAACATCGCACGAAGGTAGTAAGCATATTGAATCGCTTCAAGCATCGCTTCGTAGTGGTCTTGAAAACCTGCAGCAATCACGGCACGGCACGCAGGGTAAGTACTGCGAACAGGTTGGCACTCTGTCCAAAAATCATGGTTAAACTCAGTACCCAACTTAGCTTCGATCTGCTTCCAAATCGCTTGCAGCTTGCCTTTCATCTCTTCTGACATTGGCTCATCAGAATCCGGGGCCAAACCACCCACTACATAGTTAAACTCAATGCTCGCAGGCAATTGTTGTTTCAATAACTCAAGTGTTGGCTTGTAACCCCAACACCAGCTGCACATTGGATCATGCACATAATGAAGTTTTACGTTCATTGTTCATTCCTTATCGAGTCAATGATTCGATCAATTCAAACAAAAAAGGAGCCTGATTAAGGCCCCTCATTTTAACTATTCAGCGCAAAGGCTAGAACTTATTCAGCGTCATCGCCAGCAACTTTAGCCGCTGCTTCTTTGATGATTGGCTGAAGTTCGCCTTTTTGGAACATCTCAAGAATGATGTCACAACCACCGATTAGCTCACCTTCAACCCAAAGTTGTGGGAAAGTTGGCCACTGTGCGTAAGCAGGAAGCTCTGCACGGATATCAGGGTTTTGTAGGATATCTACGTAAGCAAATTTTTCGCCACATGCCATTAGAGCTTGAGACGCTTGAGAAGAGAAACCACAGCTAGGTAGCTTAGGAGAACCTTTCATGTACAGTAGAATAGTGTTTTCTTCAATTTGCTGTTTGATTTTATCGATAGTTTCCATTGCTTCCTCGTTAATGGATTACGGCTTTTATTGCCTTTATTCTACCCCAAACTAAAAGAATAAAAACCATATAAAAAAAGCGGTTAACAAGCTAAGCTAACAATTCACACAAAAGTAATGAAATAAGCTTTTAATAAAGTAAAAACTTGCTAAACTATATCGCAAGTCAGCAAATTGACCATGGTTGGCAGTATAGCGAGCCATGAATAATAATATCACTGGAAGCAATCGAAAGAGTTAACTCTTTCATATCAATGGAGAATTGAGCAATGGCATTTGAACTACCGGCTCTTCCTTACGCGAAAGACGCGCTAGAACCACACATCTCAGCAGAAACGCTAGATTTCCACCACGGTAAGCACCACAACACTTACGTTGTTAAGCTAAACGGCCTTATCCCAGGTACTGAGTTTGAAGGCAAAACACTAGAAGAGATCGTTAAGACTTCTACTGGTGGTGTTTTCAATAACGCTGCTCAAATCTGGAACCACACGTTCTACTGGCACTGTCTTGCTCCTAAAGCGGGCGGCGAACCAACTGGCGCTGTTGCAGAAGCTATCAACGCTGGATTCGGTTCTTTCGAAGAATTCAAAGCGAAATTCACTGATTCAGCAATCAACAACTTCGGTTCTTCTTGGACTTGGTTAGTTAAGAAAGCTGACGGTTCTCTAGACATCGTTAACACTTCTAACGCTGCTACTCCTCTAACAGAAGAAGGTGTTACTCCACTTCTAACTGTTGACCTATGGGAACACGCTTACTACATCGATTTCCGCAATGTTCGCCCTGACTACATGGCTGCATTCTGGAACCTAGTAAACTGGTCTTTCGTAGAAGAGAACCTAGCTAAGTAATTATTGCTTACGCTGCGCTATTTATAGCGAGTTATCTATTGAAAGCTCATGCCTCGGCGTGAGCTTTTTTGTATCTGTCGTGTTCCACAAAATCTAAACATTTCGTAATAAACCCGCCAATAGCGCTTATTTCTCGAACTATTGATAGCCTTCTTCCCAACCCTACATAAATTCTCTATTTGCCTGTAATTAAACACTAAAGTTTGCCGACTCCATGCCGTTAAAGGTGTATCCAATGAGAGGCGACATGCAAATACATACTTTAGGCAAACCAGGAATCATCAACGAACTGAAGTTCGGCATCGGGATCAGCCAAGCGGTTGAGCAAGGTCGCCGTGCAGATTTCGCGTTGCTGTTATCTATGTTTTCTAATGATATCCGTGATTGCACGCCAATTGACACCATTGAAATCACAGAGACAAATGAAGATCGCCTGCGCAAACAATTTGGCATAGCAGAACCTCAACAACTGCGTTCAAACCAGTCTTCATATGAGATTTCAGCTCAGCAATCTAATCATTTTCATCAAGCTAGCCTTGCCAGCGCCAAGCTCAGCCATTACTTGAAACCTGAAGCGCTTGCCTTCATGCCTGAAGATACAGCCGACTTACCCGAAGAGGTTTACCAAAACCTTTCTGGTCATGACCGACGCAAACTCGCAAACAAGCATTTACCTGATTTGCCACATTCCACGCTCTACAATGAGCTAACCACCGCGCAACGTCAGTATCAAATTCAAGCTCAAGTATAGCGGTCGCCTACCTTTCCCTTTTTCGCTGTCTATCCATAGCTCTTCTTCGACTAACTCGCACACTTCAAAGTATTCACACGAATGATATGAACCACTAGCCTTAGGCAACCTAAAAACACCTGATGTCGGTTACCGCTTGAAGTTACTACAAAATGTGACGTGCCACTAACTTCATAAAAACTTATTAATTGGCACACCTTAGTTTGAACCAATTCACACCCGTTGTATAAATTTTAACCCATCCTTATCCGACATGGACGATTTGTTTAGGTACTGGGATGGAAATAAAAAGCTCAATCATATTGGTGACATCTGCCGGCTCGCGACTGGGGGGGGCGATTGCGAACCACTTTGTTAACCTTGGAGCCACCGTCATCCTTTGTGATAAAGACACGGAAGCACTTAGAGCGACGTATCTACAGTGTGCCCGGTTTTCTGACTCTGTTTACCACTACACGCTCAAAGGCAATGACAGCCAAGCGATTCTCAGCGTATATGATTTTATTCAAACCACCTTCAACACGACACCCGATGTGCTGGTCAATAACTGGATAAGCTCCCCAATGCCTAGCCTAATTGGCGATCAGCCTGTGAGCAGCTTTATTAATGATCTCTCATCGATGGCATCGACCCTGTTCGCATTTGGGCAAATCAGTGCTGAGAGATTGCGAGAGGAAGATAAGGAAGGCGTGATTGTGAATGTGATATCTCATGATGACTTTCACGATGTGTCTGGCTTAGAGAGCGCAAACTCAATGATCACTGGCTTTACCCATAGTTGGGCGAAAGAGCTGACTCCCTTTGGCATTCGAGTCGGTGGCGTTGTTCCCGCCGTTCATAACTCCGATGGCAAGCTCAACCGATGTCACTGGGCGCAGCTGCAAGACGAGCTGACCAGAACAACCGAATACATTGTCTCGAATGACTACTTCAGTGGGCGAGTTGTCGCGGCAGAGGTTTAACTCCCTATTCCAATTGAACATGACTGGCTCAGCTCATATTAAGTAGCAGAGCTATTGCCTCTCAATCCGTTTTACAAACGAACCAAACATAAAAAAAGCCCCAGTCTCTCGACTGGGGCTTTCATCTTTTCCCGATAGATAAGTATCGTGCTAGCGAAAACTTATCTCAAAACTAATGCTTACTTATTATGCGTTAGCTTTTTCTTTTTTAGCTTTTGGCGCTTTCGCTTCAGCTGGCTTTTGGTCTGCTTTCTTAAGGATAACTGTAGTACCTTCGAAAGTTTCGCCTTCAACGTATGGTTGGCCGAAGTAAGAAGTTGTTAGAACTTCTTTTAGCTCAGTGATTAGAGGGTAACGTGGGTTAGCACCTGTACACTGGTCATCGAACGCTTCAACAGCTAGCTCGTCTAGTTTAGCGATGAAGTCAGACTCGTTAACACCCGCAGCTTGGATAGATAGTGGGATGTCTAGGTCAACTTTAAGCTCTTCTAACCAAGTCAGTAGACGTTCAATCTTCTGAGCTGTACGGTCACCAGCTTGGCTTAGGCCTAGGTGGTCAGCAACTTCAGCGTAACGACGACGTGCTTGTGGACGGTCGTACTGAGAGAATGCAGTCTGCTTAGTTGGGTTATCGTTCGCGTTGTAACGTACAACGTTTGAGATAAGTAGTGCGTTAGCAAGACCGTGTGGTAGGTGGAACTCAGCACCAATTTTGTGAGCCATTGAGTGACACACACCTAGGAATGCGTTCGCAAATGCTACACCAGCGATAGTTGCTGCGTTGTGTACTTTCTCACGAGCTATTGGGTCAGCCGCACCATTTTTGTAGCTTGATGGTAGGTATTCTTTAAGCATCTTAAGAGCTTGAAGAGCTTGACCGTCTGAGTACTCGTTCGCTAGAACAGATACGTAAGCTTCAAGAGCGTGAGTTACTGCATCGTAACCACCGAACGCTGTTAGAGACTTAGGCATGTTCATTACTAGGTTCGCATCAACGATAGCCATGTTTGGCGTGATTTCGTAATCAGCTAGTGGGTATTTAGCACCAGTCTTGTCGTCAGTAACAACAGCGAATGGAGTAACCTCTGAACCTGTACCTGAAGTTGTAGTGATACATACAAGCTCAGCTTTTTGACCCATTTTAGGGAACTTGTAGATACGTTTACGGATGTCCATAAAGCGCATTGCTAGTTCTTCGAAGTGAGTTTCTGGGTGCTCGTACATAACCCACATGATCTTAGCAGCATCCATTGGAGAACCGCCACCTAGAGCAAGGATTACGTCAGGTTGGAAGCTCTTCATTGCTTCAGCGCCTTTCTCAACAACAGATAGCGTTGGATCCGCTTCTACGTCGAAGAAAGTTTGAACTTCGATGCCTTGTGCTTTAAGCAAGCTAACTACGTCATCTGCGTAACCGTTGTTGAATAGGAAACGGTCAGTTACTAGGAATGCGCGTTTCTTACCTTCTAGGTCGCTCATTGCGATTGGAAGGCTACCACGACGGAAGTAGATAGACTTAGGTAGTTTGTGCCACAACATGTTTTCAGCTCGCTTCGCTACAGTTTTCTTGTTGATAAGGTGCTTAGGACCTACGTTCTCAGAGATAGAGTTACCACCCCATGAACCACAACCTAGAGTTAGAGAAGGTGCAACGTTGAAGTTGTACAGGTCACCGATACCACCGTGAGTAGTCGGGATGTTGATTAGGATACGAGCAGTCTTCATCTTGTCACCGAAGTAACGGATGCGGTCTGCGTTAGTATCTTGGTTAGTGTAAAGACCAGATGTGTGACCGATACCACCGATTTCAACCATAGTTACCGCTTGAGCAACTGCGTCTTCGAAGTCATCTGCGCGGAATAGACCTAGAGTTGGAGATAGTTTCTCGTGAGCGAATTCGTCATCGTAAGAAACTTTACCAAGACCTTCACCTACAAGTACTTTTGTATCAGCAGGAACTTTAACACCAGCCATTTCAGCGATTGCTGGAGCAGGTTGACCTACGATTTTAGCGTTTAGGTTGCCGTCGATAAGCAGAACTTTACGTACTTTATCAGCGTCAGCTTTAGATAGAACGTGAGCTTTGTGAGAAGCGAAACGCTCTTTAACTTCGTCATATACTTCGCTAACTACGATTGCAGCTTGCTCAGAAGCACATACTACGCCGTTATCGAAAGTCTTAGACATAAGGATAGATGCTACAGCACGTTTGATGTCAGCTGTTTCATCGATAACGACAGGAACGTTACCAGCACCAACACCGATAGCAGGCTTACCTGAAGAGTATGCTGCTTTAACCATGCCTGGACCACCAGTAGCAAGGATAAGTGCGATACCGTCGTGCTTCATAAGCGCGTTAGAAAGCTCTACAGATGGTTGGTCGATCCAACCGATGATGTCTCTTGGAGCACCAGCTGCAACAGCTGCGTCTAGAACTAGTTTCGCTGCGTCGTTAGTTGAGTTCTTTGCACGTGGGTGTGGCGAGAAGATGATGCCGTTACGTGTCTTAAGAGAAATTAGAGATTTGAAGATTGCTGTAGAAGTTGGGTTCGTTGTTGGAACGATACCACAGATGATACCTACAGGCTCAGCGATAGTCATTGTGCCTAGGTTGTCATCTTCTTCTAAGATGCCACATGTTTTTTCGTCTTTGTATTTGTTGTAGATAAATTCAGATGCAAAGTGGTTTTTGATAACCTTATCTTCAACAATACCCATTCCAGATTCAGCAACTGCTTGTTGAGCAAGTGGAATACGAGCGTGGTTAGCAGCAAGAGAAGCTGCGCGGAAGATTGCGTCTACTTTCTCTTGAGAGAATGTTGCAAACTCTTCTTGTGCTGCTTTAACGCGAGCTACTAGAGCATCAAGTTCCGCTAAGTTAGTTACAGGCATGGTGGATCTCCTAAAATAATAAATATTAAAAACTTTTTATTAAATTCGCTGCTTGCCGTTAACCTTAAACACCAGCGTTCTTAGTAAATTGCTTTCAGGGCTGAGTATATTATTTCACTGTGTGAAAAAAATTGACCCAGATCAGTTACCCAAAAAGAATTAACCAGAAAGTAGTAAGGCAATCGCAAAAATGAACTTAAGAGCATGATTTATATAGATTAAACTCACACTTTTCGTTCGCACAAAAAACAAGCAAACAGACAACTTTTTTCTACATAGCGTAATAAACTGTAAAAAAGTTTCATTTTTAGTCCGTTAAATTACATGTATACAGCTATATTCGTGCTACTGAGAGTATATCCATAGCGTTGTACGGGCTAGATTCTGACATAATTTTTATTAATTTCGTGCGTCGGTTAACAGTTACTCAATAATAAATTACAAAATGAAACACTACCAACTAGCTTGCAACAGGCTTAAAACAAAAGTGAGATTCAATTAGTTTTTCTAAAAAGAATCACCCATTTCAAGTTAGTTTTTTTCATTCGCGTAAATTGAGTTTGTCCCTTACATTACGCGCCTAAACTATTCACAGATCAACCCTTCAACCTTAAGTACGCTAACTGGAGATCGCTCTCATGCAAGGCTTAGAACTCGCAATTTTTATGCAATTCTTCCTTGGGCTTGTTGCTGCCGTAAACCCAATCGGCATCATGCCTGTTTTTGTTTCTCTTACTGCTCATATGCCGCCAGAAGAGAGGAACAGGACAGCCTTACAAGCAAACCTTGCTGTTGCCGTGATCCTCATTGTCTCTCTTGTTGCGGGGCAAATGCTGCTTGATATGTTTAGTATCTCGCTGGACTCATTCCGTGTTGCAGGTGGTTTACTATTACTGAGCATCGCATTTTCGATGATGAGCGGTAAGCTCGGTGAAGATAAGCAGAACAAACAAGAGAAGTCTGAATACATCAGCAAAGAGCAAATCGGTGTTGTTCCACTGGCTATGCCGCTAATGGCAGGCCCAGGTGCTATCAGCTCGACCATTGTTTACGGGTCTCGCTACCCTGCTGCTATTGATACGGTCGGCATCGGCATTAGTATCATCGCATTCGCAACATGCTCTTGGCTTTTGTTCCGTTCAGCGCCGGTTATCGTTCGCTTTTTAGGTCAAACGGGTATCAACGTGATCACTCGTATCATGGGCCTGATTCTTGGCGCATTGGGCATCGAGTTCATCGCCAATGGTCTACGCAATCTGTTCCCAGGTTTGGCATAACGTTTAACGGCATTTCGGTTGCTCTATAAAGGGCAACAATATTGAAATATAGATAAGACGAGTAAAGCAATTGGGCTTTCACTCGCCTCGTTATTATGAAGCTTGTATAATGACTGTTAATGCATTTAACAGAATACGAACCTCTCCTTATGTCACGCAAGCCACTCAAGCATCATTTGTACGTCATTATCTTTGGTACTCACACGCCAGCCGGACGTGCATTTGATATAACTCTGATCGTTGCAATCTTGGCTTCGCTGTTGGTTCTGATCTTAGAATCCATCCCTAATGTGATGACCGAATGGTCACAACAGCTGCGTTATATCGAATACACCTTCACTGCACTCTTCACTCTTGAGTATTTGTTAAGGCTCTATTGCTCCCCAAAGCCAAAATCTTACGCCACCAGCTTTTATGGTGTCGTTGACCTATTGGCGATTCTTCCGACCTACCTAGCAATCATCTTCCCAGGCGCTTCATTTATGGGTGTGGTGAGACTGCTGCGTGTGATGCGTATCTTCCGAATCCTAAAGCTGGTTCGCTACCTGCAAGATTCCAATATTCTGTTGCGCTCACTATTAATGGCACGACGAAAGATACTGATCTTCTTTAGCACCGTCGGCATCTTGGTGGTTATCTTTGGCGCCTTGATCTTTGTTATTGAAGGTCCTGACAATGGCTTCACCAGTATTCCTCACAGTATCTATTGGGCCATCGTGACTATCACTACGGTAGGTTATGGTGACATGGTGCCGCAGACCGCGCTTGGTAAAGCCATAGCATCACTGACCATGCTATTGGGTTACTCTATCTTAGCAGTACCAACCGGGATCATTACTGCAGAACTCAGTAATGAGATGAACTCGCACAAAGAATTGGTTAAGTGCCCGAACTGTAACCGAGCGGGTCATGATTCAGACGCCATGTATTGCAAGCACTGTGCTAGCGAATTAGCGGATCCAGACAAGCGTGTCGTCACCGACGAGAAATAAAAGCAGACACGAGATTCGAGTAGCGAGATTCGAAGAGATTTAAGGGCAGTTTCGAGGGCCGAATAACGAGGTAGCAATAAACTAAAAAGGGTTGACGTTTGTCGTCAACCCTTTCGGTTTATTAGCTAATAGAATTTAAGCAATCTTGCCTATTACGCTTTCTCAGCAAGGATAATGCGCAGAGTACGACGTAGTGGTTCTGCAGCACCCCAAAGTAGTTGGTCACCAACCGTGAAGGCGTTTAGGAAGTCGTTACCCATCGACATCTTACGCAGACGACCGACAGGTACAGACATTGTGCCTGTTACTTTCGCTGGTGTTAGCTCCTGTGCCGTGATGTCGCGGTCATTAGGAATCACTTTAACCCAATCATTGTGCGTTGCGATGATCTCTTCGATCTCGTCCATTGGCACGTCTTGCTTAAGCTTGATCGTTAGTGCTTGAGCGTGACAACGCATTGCACCGATTCGTACACAAGTACCATCAATTGGGATTGGCTGACCATCTAGACCAAGAATCTTGTTCGCTTCAACACCGGCTTTCCACTCTTCTTTACTCTGACCGTTTTCACGCTTCACATCGATCCAAGGAATCAGTGAGCCTGCAAGCGGAGCACCAAATTGGTCTGTTGGGAATGAAGATGAACGAATCGTATCAGCCACTTTCTTATCGATATCAAGAATTGAGCTTGAAGGGTTTGCTAACTCAGAACTTACGCTGTCGTTGATCACACCCATTTGTGAGATCAGCTCACGCATGTTCTTAGCACCCGCACCAGAAGCTGCTTGGTAAGTCATGGCACTCATCCACTCAACCATGCCTTTCTCGTACAGACCACCTAGAGCCATAAGCATTAAGCTCACAGTACAGTTACCGCCAACGAACGTGTTGGTGCCGCTGTGAATGCCTTGCTGGATTTGAGCCAAGTTAACAGGATCAAGAGTGATGATTGAATCAGCATCCATACGCAGAGTAGATGCTGCATCAATCCAGTAACCTTTCCAACCTGCTTGACGCAGTGCTGGGTATACTTTTGATGTGTAATCGCCGCCTTGACAGGTAATCACAGCATCAAGCTGTTTTAGGCTATCAATATCAAAAGCGTCTTGAAGTAGACCCGCATCTTTACCACCTAAAACAGGGGCAGGAATACCAATCTGAGATGTGCTGTAATAAACAGGCTCAATCAAGTCGAAGTCTTTCTCTTCAACCATACGTTGCATCAGTACAGAACCAACCATACCGCGCCAACCAACTAGACCTACTCTCATCGCTCACTCTCCATGTATAAATTAAAAATTGCTCTCCCCCATCTATAAGTTTTTCAGAAACAGAACTCAAGTGCTTTTTGTCAAAAAGTGTAACTTTTTCGTTTCTTTTAAGTGAACGTAATGAATCGTGCAGTTATCTCTGTATCGACATTCCATCTCCACCTCATTGATTAAGCGTCCATTATCGTCAAATTCAAACATTTACATCGCCAAAGTCGATTCAATCGACGCTCATCACAAACAGTAAATCCCTCTTTTAAACCAAGGTTAATCAGAGTTTTATTTTACAAAACGAAAACAACGTGCGACAGATTTCAACATGTAACAATCATGAATGTAACAAAAATTTAGATTATGAAACCACAATTGATTGAGTTAACAGTCAAATATCACAACTTGGGCGTATTTTTTCGATATAATAAACTAATTACTGTAGTGTCCGTTTTGCACCACACACTATAACGAAGCACTATAAATGCTCGAAATCACAAGAGGCTTTTATGAAGCAGAGTAAAACTCGCCTACCGAACCTATTGCAGGTATTCATCGCGTTAGGACTATTTCTATCCCTTGCTTTTTCCTTTACTGCAAAGCTTGACCTTCCAATTCAACTTGCCTTGTATATTGGCTGGTTCATTATCATGGTTCTTGGTATTCGTCTTGGACACCAATACAAAGACTTAGAAAAAGCAGCACTCAAAGGAATATCCAATGGCTTAGGCGCGGTTTTAATACTTTTAGCCGTTGGCGCTCTTGTTGGTACTTGGATCTCAGGCGGGATCGTACCTACTATCATTTACTATGGTCTGAAAGCTATCCACCCTTCTATCTTCCTTTTAGCGACCATGATCATCTGTTCTCTAACTGCATTGGCGACCGGTACTTCTTGGGGTGCTGCGGGTACAGCAGGTATCGCGATGATGGGTATCGGCCAAGGCCTAGGTGTTCCAGCACCGATTACTGCAGGTGCCGTGCTGTCAGGCTGTTACTTCGGTGACAAGATGTCTCCTCTTTCTGATTCAGTGATTCTGGCTTCTTCAATGTCTGGTGTTGAAGTGGTTGAACACATCAAGGGCATGCTTCCAGTTGCGTTAATCAGCTACGTGATTACAGGCATCATGTTTACTGCGTTTGGTTTCCACTACGCGGGCAACGTTGACATGAGCCAAGTAGACTCTGTAATCAAAGCAATGGAAGTTCAGTTCTACATCACGCCTTACTCATTCGTTCCGGTACTTATCGTGCTTGGTCTGTTGGCTTTCCGTATGCCTTCATTCCCGGTCATCAGTTTTGGTTCTCTGCTGGGTATTATCTGGGCAGTCATGATCCAAGATATCGACTTCCTAACGGCATTCAACACGGCTTGGGCACCGTTCTCAATCTCATCTGGCGTAGAGTTTATTGATTCGATTCTTAACCGTGGCGGCATGTCTTCAATGCTGGGTTCAGTTGCGGTTATCGTATTTGGTCTAGGTTTTGGTGGCTTACTGGATAAAGTGGGCGTACTAGAGACAATCGCTAAGGTGTTTGAGCGCCGCGTAAACAGCGCAGGTTCACTAGCGACTAGCACAATTGGTACGGCTTTCATGGGTAACGTATTCGGTTCTGCAATGTACGTATCGTTAATCCTTACACCAAAAATCTGTGCGAAAAACTACGACCGTTTAGGCTACAAACGTAAGAACCTATCGCGTAATGCTGAGTTTGGTGGCACGTTAACGTCGGGTATGGTTCCGTGGAGTGATAACGGTATCTACATGGCGAGTATTCTTGGTGTTGCGACGCTGTCTTACGCACCGTTCATGTGGTTAAGCTTCATCTGTATCATCGTGACTATCGTGACATCTTACATGGGTTGGTTCGTTGATAAGTGTGAACCAACAGCACCAGCGTTTGAAGCTGAAGAAGCAACAGAGTTAAGCAAGCAACAAGCTTAAGTTCAGGAGCTAACGCTTTCGAACGTAACTCAAAACGTTAATGGATAAATGCAAAAAGAGCGCCCTAGAGCGCTAATGCCGATCAGTTAAAGCCAAAGCGATCGGTTGAAGGATCCTTCAGAGCTG
>NZ_JBFSUL010000053.1:0-36615 GCF_041467395.1 Vibrio sp. 10N.247.310.98
ATATTCATCAACGAGTGCCCACACAGATTGATAGGTTTAAATTGTTAAAGAGCTTAACTTCTTGAGCGTTCCTTTTAAGTAAGGAGCCTCTCGAAGTGGACGGCCATTCTAGCGAATTAACATTCAGTGTCAAACACTTTTTGAAAATTAATTTTTTGTCGCTTTCCGTCTTACTGATTCTTGCTGAAGCCTTGTGGCGTCTGCCGTCTCAGTGGTGTCGCATTATAGGGAACCCTCTCAGCTTAGCAACTACTTTTTCATGAAAAATGAATAAATAGGGGTTAACTGCCTAATAGTTCACCTAAACGTAAAAAAGAGAGCATTTCTGCTCTCTTTTTGCTCAAAATCTAAGGGTATTGTTAGATAAATGCGTAAGCATCAGCGTACATATGGTCACGCTTTGCTTCTTTATTCTGAGTAAATAGGTCTCTTGCAGCGCCCGCCATTTCAAAACGACCTGCAATATAGATATCGAAATCAGCTAATGATTCGAAACTTTGCATAACAGCCTCAAGCACATTACCTGTTTGGCCATGCCAAACTTCCGGTGCTTCTTCTACTACCGGTACAAAGTGCACATTGCTATGCTTTTCTGCAATGCCAACCAACTCTTCTTTAGCATATAACTGGCACTCATCTTTTGCGCCCCAGTATAGGTAGATCTCTTTCGAGCTATTTTGCGCGATGCAGTGATCAAGAATAGAGCGCACGTAGCTGAAACCCGTGCCACCAGCAATAAGTAATAGAGGGCGATCGCTTTCTTCTTTGATCCAAGCATCTCCGTGTGGAGCATCAATCGCAATATCGCCATCTTCAGCTTGTGCCTTCTTCATCGCTTCAACCACTTCTAGTGCGTAAGCGTTGTGCTCGGCAGCACCAATGTGCAGCTCAAGCTCACCTTCGTGGCGGCAAGGGCTACTTGCGATAGAGAATGGGCGCTTATCTTTCTCGCCCATTTCAACCATCAGGTACTGGCCCGCTTTAAAAGCGACCGGTGTTTCTGGGTGAAGTAGGATTTGGTAAGTATTACAAGCCAAAGGCTCGATAGACTTCACTTTACATTTAATAGTCATGTTCTTCCTCTTACTAACCCTTAATCGGCAAAGGTTAGAACTAAATTACTTTCTGCAAATGCTTGGCAAGCAAAAATCCAGCCTTGTTGCTGCTCTTTCTCTGTGAGCATGGGTTCAAGGTGGTAACTCACTTGCCCTTCTAATTTTTTGCACATACACATTGCGCATGCGCCAACTTGGCAACGGTTTGGGAAATAGATATCGCTGTTGAGCGCAGCATCCAAGACCGTTTGCCCTTTTTCTACTGTGAAACTGATGTTTTCTGGGTATAAGACTACTTGGTAGCTCATGAAATTCCTAGCTGTTCCCAGATGCTATCAATCTTTTTCACAACATCAGGATCTTTTGTGATTGGTACACCCCACTCACGCAGGCATTCACCTTCCCACTTATTGGTCGCATCGAGACCCATTTTTGAGTGTCCAGTTTCGTTCTGCAGGAATAACGTATCTCTCGCCGGATCCATTCTTGTCGTTACAGCCCAAATGATGTCATTCCAATCACTCACATTGACATCGCCATCACACACGATAACAAACTTGTTCTCATCAAATTGAGACCAAACCGCTTCCATGATTTTCTTACCATTACCGGCAGCTTGCTTATCAATAGACACCACAACCATGCTGGCATTGTCGTTTTGCAGGTGAACATCAATAATTTCAGGATGAACCTTGGTTAACTCAGCCAAGCTACCCTCAATATGTTCACTATTTACAGGTGCTGTTTGGACATCTGGCGATAACGCTAACTCTGCGTCCCACTTCTTAGTAATATCTAGACCCATCTTAGAACCTAACCCAACCACGGGTGATGCAAAATCCAATGAATCGATTGGCGTGTGCTCTATCATCAAGCTATCGCGTGACGGATCCATATGTTCACACATAGCAGCGGTCACTTGAGACCAGTCTCGTGCATTTACATCTTCATCGCACACCAATACAAACTTGGTGTACATGAATTGGCGTAAGAAAGACCATACACCCATCATCACTCGCTTAGCGTGACCTGGGTATTGCTTCTTCATGGTTACTACTGCCATTCGGTATGAACAACCTTCAGGCGGTAGATAGAAATCTTCAATCTCTGGGAACTGCTTTTGAAGAATAGGAACAAACACTTCATTTAACGCAACACCCAATACCGCAGGCTCATCAGGTGGACGGCCAGTATAGGTGCTGTGATAGATAGGGTTTTCGCGCATGGTTACATGAGTAACAGTGAACACATGGTGCTTTTCTTTCTCGTTGTAGTAACCAGTATGATCTCCGTAAGGCCCTTCGTCCGCGAACTCATTCGGGTCGATGTAACCTTCCATCACGATTTCCGCACTTGCAGGAACGTCTAAATCATTGCTGATTGATTTAACAACCTCAGTTTTACTACCGCGTAGTAAGCCTGCAAACGCGTATTCCGAT
The DNA here is from genome assembly GCF_041467395.1 of Vibrio sp. 10N.247.310.98. Taxonomy (NCBI): domain Bacteria; kingdom Pseudomonadati; phylum Pseudomonadota; class Gammaproteobacteria; order Vibrionales; family Vibrionaceae; genus Vibrio; species Vibrio sp. 10N.247.310.98. Next base: position 2,495 of record NZ_JBFSUL010000053.1, read on the forward strand.
AAAGTATCCGGCACTGGCGTAACCGCACCAAGAATAGTGGCAGGGTCTGCTCCAAACGCTACAGAAACTGGGAATGGTTTACCTGGGTTAGTTTCCATCCAATCACGCAGATCAAGCGCTCCGCCACGGTGGGCTAACCAACGCATAATGACTTTATTCTTGCCGATTTTTTGCTGGCGATAGATGCCTAAGTTTTGGCGTTTCTTATTAGGACCGCGAGTAACCGTTAATCCCCATGTTAGCAATGGCGCGACATCGTCGGCCCAACAGCTCATCACGGGGATTTTATCTAGGTCGACGTCATCACCCTGCCATATCACTTGTTGGCATGCCGCTTTACGAAGACGTTTAGCTGGCATATTTAAGACTTGCTTAAACACCGGCAGTTTATCAAGAGCATCTTTAAAGCCTTTTGGTGGCTCAGGTTCCTTTAGATAAGCTAACAACTTACCCACTTCACGCAGTTCTTTCACTTCCTGACGACCCATACCAATAGCCACACGATTAGGTGTACCAAATAGATTGGTTAAAACAGGTATGTCATAGCCTATTGGGTTTTCAAACAAAAGAGCCGGGCCACCAGCACGTAGAGTACGGTCGCTAATCTCGGTCATTTCATAGTCTGGATCGACTGGGTGAGAAATGCGTTTCAACTGACCAATACTTTCAAGATGGTCGATAAAATCACGTAAATCTTTAAAACTCATAGGACTTCTACATGCTGATTATTCTGCGCTCAGTATATCAAAAAGGGTGACGCTGAGATCCCCCTTTTTAGTGTGGTTATTGAGAGGCAAAATCCACTTTACGGTAATGCTTGCTCGATCAAAGAGCTCTTCACCTGAGGGTTATCATTTACAAGATCTTGCAACCATCGCGTATGACCTTGTTTGGCTAATTCACGGGCGACTAATGGCGCTTCATCGGCAATCGCCATCCTAGAGACAAGAAACTCCTTCACCTCTTCTGATAGCGGGTTAACTTTGGTAAGCAAAGTAATCGCTTCATCTTTCAAACGCGGGTTCTTAGTCGCTGCCATCACCTGTTCAAGCGCGAACGTTTGTTTGGTTTCAGCAAGGCGAACTAGCTCAGCTTGGCTATGATAATCGGCCTTCATTCGCCATAGAATTTTGTAAACCTCTGGGTCTTCGCTCACTTGCGCTAATCGAACCACCACCTCAGTAGAAGGTAACCAACTAACAATAGAAGATGCGGTGAGTTGCTTAGTTAGGTAATCAACCGCTTCAGGAGACAAACTGTCTAGCTCTCTAATGAGCAACGCTTCTCGCGTTTGAACTTGATGTTCAGATCCAGATAACCACTCTTTTAGGTCGAGTTCCTGTTTCTCTGCATCTAGCACAAATACCAATGTCTTCTGATCTTGACGCCATTGTTTAATAAGGCGATTAGCAATTGAAGGGTAATTAAAGGCAGGTACCGTAAACTCATAGCCATCGCCACGTTCTAAGACTTGATAAGTGGGCGTGATAGCAAGTTGCTGCTCGATGAAGATAGACATCTTGGGTGTGAGTACGATTTTTTGCTGTTCAAGCTTCTTCAAGAGTTGGTAACGAGCCACCTCTTGCTGGGGAAATGTCAGGCGCTCAAGCGCAAAGCGTAGCGAATTGACTTCGTCACGTACGACAAGCTCTAGTAGTTCAGCAGTTTTCAGTTTTACTTGATCATTCTCAAGCCAAGACTCTACTGTAAGTGGAGACATCTCGGTGGCATAGCTCATACCAACCGGTGAAAATAACAGTGAAGTAGACAGGAGTAATGATGACAACAGTCCATGTTGCATTTTAACGTCCTTGTAACACTTTTGCTCATTCTGCAAGCTGGCGCTACAAAATGCAAATAAAAAGCGCCACCCGAGGGCAGCGCTTATTAAATACGATCAGCTAATCAATATTACTGACGACGCATTGCGTCAAAGAACTCATCGTTCGTTTTCGTCATTGCTAGCTTGTCGATAAGGAATTCCATTGCGTCGATTTCGCCCATTGGGTGAACAATCTTACGCAGGATCCACATCTTCTGTAGTTCATCGTTCTTGGTAAGAAGCTCTTCACGACGAGTACCAGAGCGGTTGAAATCAATCGCTGGGAATACGCGTTTTTCAGCAATCTTACGGTTAAGGTGCAGTTCCATGTTACCTGTACCTTTGAATTCTTCGTAGATAACTTCATCCATCTTAGAACCAGTATCAACCAGTGCTGTTGCGATGATCGTTAAGCTACCGCCTTCTTCTACGTTACGTGCCGCACCGAAGAAACGCTTTGGACGATGTAGAGCATTCGCATCAACACCACCAGTAAGAACTTTACCTGATGAAGGAATCACAGTGTTGTAAGCACGAGCTAGACGAGTAATAGAATCCAGTAGGATAACTACATCTTTCTTGTGTTCAACAAGGCGCTTCGCTTTCTCGATAACCATTTCTGCAACTTGTACGTGGCGAGATGCTGGCTCATCGAATGTTGAAGCAACTACTTCGCCTTTAACTAGACGCTGCATTTCTGTTACTTCTTCTGGACGCTCATCGATAAGTAGAACCATTAGTTCACACTCAGGATGGTTACGTGCAATGCTTTGAGCAATGTTTTGCAGAAGCATTGTCTTACCCGCTTTAGGCGGAGCAACAATCAGACCACGCTGACCTTTACCAATTGGAGATGCAAGGTCAAGAATACGAGCCGTAATATCTTCAGTTGCACCATTACCCGCTTCCATCACCATACGTTCGTTAGCGTGAAGAGGAGTAAGGTTTTCGAAAAGAATCTTGTTACGTGCGTTGTCTGGCTTGTCGTAGTTAACCGTGTTTACTTTAAGCAGTGCAAAGTAACGCTCACCGTCTTTAGGTGGACGGATTTTACCGCCAATAGAGTCACCTGTACGTAGGTTAAAACGACGAATTTGGCTTGGTGATACGTAGATATCATCTGGGCCAGCCAGGTATGAACTGTCGGCGCTACGTAGGAAACCAAAACCGTCTTGAAGAATTTCTAGAACACCATCACCAAAGATGTCTTCACCACTTTTTGCATGCGCTTTAAGGATGGAGAAGATAATGTCTTGTTTTCTTAGGCGAGCTTGATTTTCAAGACCTAAGCTTTCGCTAAGTTTAACAAGCTCAGACACAGGTCTGTTCTTCAGTTCAGTAAGATTCATAGTGGTGGAAGTTTGTTTAGTCAAAATAGGATCTGTTTTCTTAAGTTAAGAAGGATTTGGTCACAGGATCGACCAAGAAGAGAAATTCGTTCAATTAACGTGCGATAAATTAGCACTAAAACTAAGACTAGTCCATAGCTTAGAAAAAACAAAACCGCGCATTTGTTAACTGCACGGTTTCTTTTCAAATGCTGACCTGATTAAAGGTTAGCGTCTAAGAACTCTTTAAGTTGAGTTTTAGATAATGCACCAACTTTAGTCGCTGCTACGCCGCCATCTTTGAAAAGAAGTAGCGTTGGAATACCGCGAATACCAAACTTTGGTGGAGTACCAGCATTTTGGTCGATATTTAATTTACCGATTGTGAGCTTGCCTTCGTACTCGTCTGCGATTTCATCAAGAATCGGCGCAATCATTTTACATGGACCACACCATTCTGCCCAAAAATCAACAAGAACAGGGCCTGCAGCATTGATTACATCGTTATCAAAACCGTCATCAGTTAGCTGCAAAATCTTATCACTCATCTTCCACTCCAATGTATTTTTTAGAACTGGTTGGATGATAACCAGTAAATAGATGCCCTATTGGAATGTATTTACTTTCGTATTGCAAGCTTAAGCTGATATTCTATAGCAATGAAAAAGACGCATATCACAGAGCAAAAGTTCGCCGACTTGGATTTACTTCCGCAAGTCATTGAAGGATTGGAGAAAAAAGGGTTCGATTATTGTACCCCTATCCAAGCCTTGGCGCTCCCGGTACTGCTCACCGGCCAAGACATTGCAGGCCAGGCCCAAACGGGTACTGGTAAAACGCTTGCGTTTCTTACTGCTACTTTTAACCACCTGCTAAAAACATCTGAGCATGAAGGGCGTAAGCCTAACCAGCCACGTGCGATTATTATGGCACCAACGCGTGAACTCGCGATTCAGATCTACAACGATGCTGACTCTCTGGTTGAAAGCACAGGTATCAAGGCAGCACTTGCTTACGGTGGCGAAAGCTACGACAAGCAACTAGGTAAAATCGAAGAAGGCGCAGATATCTTAATTGGTACGACTGGCCGCATCATCGATTTCTACAAGCAGAAGGTATTTAACCTTAACCACATTCAAGCTGTTGTTCTTGACGAAGCTGATCGCATGTTCGATCTTGGTTTCATCAAAGACATCCGCTTCTTGTTCCGCCGTATGCCTGAGCCAAAAGATCGCCTGAACATGCTGTTCTCTGCGACATTGTCTTACCGCGTACAAGAGCTAGCGTTCGAACACATGCACAACCCAGAGCATGTTGTTGTTGAGCCAGAGCGTAAAACAGGTCACCGCATTCAGGAAGAGCTGTTCTACCCATCAAACGAACACAAAATGGCACTGCTGCAGACTCTAGTTGAAGAAGAGTGGCCAGAGCGCGCTATCATCTTCGCTAACACTAAGCACAAATGTGAGTCTGTTTGGGGTCACCTAGCTGCAGATGGTCACCGTGTTGGCCTGCTAACTGGCGATGTTCCTCAGAAGAAACGTGAAAAGATTCTTGAGCAATTCACTAAAGGTGATGTTGACCTGCTTGTCGCAACCGACGTTGCAGCACGTGGTCTACACATTCCTCAAGTAACACACGTATTCAACTTCGACCTACCTGATGACTGTGAAGATTACGTTCACCGTATCGGCCGTACAGGTCGTGCTGGTGCAAGTGGTCACTCGATCAGCTTTGCTTGTGAAGATTACGCAATCAACTTGCCACCAATCGAAGAATACATTGAGCACGCGATCCCTGTGTCTGACTACGATGCTTCTGCACTGCTAGAAGATCTACCAGCACCATTGCGCTTACGTACACGTAACCCGCAACAACGCCGCTCAAACAACAATGGCCCACGCAACGGGAACCGTAAACCAAACCAGAACCGTCGCCCACGCCAACCGCGTCATAACAAGGAAGCTTAGTCGCTTATGAGTCAAACAGTGTCACCCCCGCTTTACGCTGCAATCGACCTCGGGTCGAACAGTTTTCATATGCTCGTTGTGCGTCATATCGATGGCAGCGTACAAACCATGGCTAAAATTAAGCGCAAAGTGCGTTTAGCTGCAGGCTTAGATGAAAATAATGCGCTTAGTACAGAAGCCATGCAGCGCGGTTGGGACTGTTTGAGTCTCTTTGCAGAGCGACTGCAAGATATTCCGAAAGAAAATATCCGCATTGTCGGTACAGCGACCCTACGTACTGCTATCAATGTGGATATATTTCTAGAGAAAGCGAACCAGATCCTTGGTTACGACATCAATGTTATCTCCGGAGAAGAAGAAGCTGCGACTATCTATAAAGGCGTAGCACACACTTCTGGTGGCAGCGGCCGCCGACTGGTTGTTGATATTGGTGGCGCAAGCACCGAGATGATCATTGGTGAAGGCTTCTCAGCGAAAGCCCTAACCAGCCTAAAGATGGGCTGTGTTACTTGGCTTGAGCGCCACTTTAAAAACCGCCAATTAACCGCTACCAACTTTAACAACGCCATTGAAGCGGCGAAGTCGACGTTGGCTCCTATCCTAGATAGCTACACTGATATCGGATGGGATGTGTGTGTGGGCGCCAGCGGTACCGTTCAAGCACTGCAAGAGATCATGTTGGCGCAAGGCATGGATGAAGTGATTACTCATGCCAAACTTAAGCGTCTACAGAAACAAGCGATGATTACTGAGCGCTTGGAAGAGCTAGAAATCGAAGGACTTACCCTTGAACGCGCATTAGTGTTCCCGAGTGGCCTTTCTATTCTTATTGCTATTTTTGAGCTGCTTGAAATAGATTCAATGACACTCGCAGGCGGCGCACTCCGTGAAGGCCTAGCCTACGAGATGGTTGATGAGCTACGCCAAGAAGATATCCGAGCGCGTACCATTAAGAGTGTTCAATCACGCTACCAAATGGACGTAAGCTACGGTGAACAAGTAGCAGTAGTCGCACAAACGCTGCTAGACCAAGCGGGCGCCGAAGCGTGGGTTTCAGAACCTCAAGCTGGTGTGCTATTGCAAACGGCAGCTAAGCTTCACGAGATTGGTTTAACCATCGATTTCAAAAAAGGCGGTGAGCACAGCGCTTATCTGCTGCAGAACTTAGACCTGCCAGGCTTTACTCGAGCGCAAAAGCACTACTTGGGTGAGTTAACTCGTCGCTACCGTGAACAGTTAACCTCATTACCAGAGCAACACGCTATCTCAGGCACCAGCAGCAAGCGTATTTTACGTATTCTGCGTTTAGCTATTTTGCTGACCCACCGTCGTAACCCAGCGCTAGAGCCTGAGTTCAAACTGACGACGAATGACAACAATCTAACCCTAACGCTTTCTAAGCAATGGTTAGCTGACAATCCGCTGACCGCTGCAGAGCTAGAGATCGAGTCGAATAGACAAACCGATATTGGCTGGCCATTGAATATTAAATGCCTCTGATATTAGTATCTTAAGCTAGAAATTAAAAAAAGCCCAAGTTAGTAGACTAACTTGGGCTTTTTCTTATCGCTGCATTAATGCTTTGTGTTACAAATCTCAAACTTAAGCGTTCACGCCTGTCGCTTTAAAGTCAGGGTTCACTGCGGTTAGCTTTCTAACAATGTAGTTAAGAAGCACACCGTACATAGGCACGAACAAGCCTAGGCTGATGATAAGTTTGAATCCGTAATCGACTAAGGCAATCTCAGTCCAATGCTCGGCCATGAATGGATCTGGGCTTTGGTAGAAAGCAATCGCAAAGAAAGCGATGGTATCAATAGCATTACCGAATAACGTTGAACACGTTGGGGCAACCCACCACTGTTTAAGCTGACGTAGGCGGTTGAAAACATGCACATCCAAGATCTGACCCAGTAAATAAGCCATGAAGCTCGCCGCGGCGATACGTGCAACAAACAAGTTGAACTCACCTAGTTGGCTAAAGCCTTGGAATGAACCTTCAAAGAACACCACTGACAAGAAATAAGAAACGGCCAGCGCTGGTAGCATCACTAAGAAAATGATTTTACGGGCAAGCTGCGCGCCAAAAATGCGTACGGTCAGATCGGTCGCTAGGAAGATAAACGGGAAAGTGAAAGCACCCCAAGTGGTGTGCATACCGAAGACGGTAAAAGGTAGCTGAACCAGATAGTTGCTTGACGCAATAATCACCAAATGGAACAAAACTAATAGTGCTAAGGCTTTGCGCTGTTGCGCAGGGGTAAAGTTACTCATGCTGTACCTTTTTAGTTTGGTTTGGGGGTGAGGGAACCCAAATCGAGTCATTTCTTCGAATAATCCAAGAAAGCTCTTACCAATAATGTGAATTAAAAAATGTATCTAAAAATTGCTCTGCTGAGCGGCGGGCGATTATACATTAATCAATATTGGCTGCAACGGTGAGAACAAACGCAAACGTTTATCCTCACTTTTATTGGTGAATAGCTCTAGAAGCTGTGTTTTAGAAGAGATGCCAAAAGTTAAAAACCGCGCTTGAAAAGCGTCGCGAGATAATCAAACTCTTCTCGGCTTTCTTCAGCGTTTAACGACTCAAACCAAATTGATTCACTGTAATGTTCGGACTTTAAGAACATTCGGCAATCTTCAAAATCAATCAACCAAGAATGCATATCGGCGTCCCATTGCTTTTCAACAACTGACGCTGACAACAACGCCACCAGCTTTTCACCTAGCACTTCATAAGAATCAAAATCAAAACTTGGAGACGTAATCAATAAACGCCCTTCCTCAGCTAAATACTCTCTTAAGCCAAATTCTGTTTGTGTTGTCATGTCCCTATCAACCTTATTCTTTTTCTATTAGTTAGACGTTTCTCGCAAACTAGCCGTGTGTGGTGATGTGTTCTTGAATCAGATCTAGGAATGGGTCTGCGTACTTATCCAGTTTACGTTGACCGACACCGTTGACTGCCAGCATTTCTCCGTATGAAGTAGGTAGTATTTCAGCCATATCAATCAAGGTCGCGTCGCTGAATACCACATATGGTGGCAAGCCATCTTCATCAGCAATCGACTTACGCAGCTTACGCAGTTTCGCAAACAGCTTCTTATCGTAATTCTTGCTGCTTAACTTATCGGACTTAGCATTACGCACCGCTGTATCTAAACGAGGAACAGCCAATTCCAAAGACATCTCACCGCGCAGCAGCGGGCGGGCTTCTTCTGTTAGCTGTAAAGTTGAGTTACGAGTGATGTTCTGGAACAGCAAGCCTTTATGAATCAGCTGACGGAAGATACTGATCCAGTAATCATGACTGTGATCGCGGCCAATACCGTAGGTAGATAGCTTATCGTGACCATTATCGCGGACACGGATGTTCTGCATGCCTCGCATTACTTCGACCACGTAGCCCATACCAAATGACTGATTCACACGGTACACACAAGACAACGCCTTCTGTGCTTCTTGGGTCGCGTCAAAGTGTTTTGGTGGATCTAAGCAGATATCGCAGTTGCCACATTGCTTCTCGCGATATTCGCCAAAATAGTTAAGCAGAACCTGACGACGACACGTTTGCGCTTCAGCAAAGGCACTCATCGCATTCAGCTTGTGCATCTCAACTTGTTTCTGTGGGCCTTCTTCTTTCTCATCTAGCATACGACGCAGCCAACCCATATCAGCCGGGTCAAACAACATCATCGCTTCAGCAGGCAAACCATCACGACCTGCACGGCCTGTCTCTTGATAGTAAGACTCGATATTACGTGGGATATCAAAGTGCACCACGAAACGTACGTTGGGTTTGTTGATGCCCATACCGAAAGCCACAGTCGCGACCACGATCTGAATATCATCGCGTTGAAAGGCTTCTTGAACGTAAGCACGCTCATCGGTGTCCATACCAGCGTGATAACCCGCGGCGCGAATACCGTTATTGCACAGCTTCTCGGTCACCATCTCCACTTTCTTACGGCTACCACAGTAGATGATGCCGCAATTGCCCTTTTGTGTTTCTAGGTAGCGAACCACCTGTGACACGGGTTTGTGCTTCTCAACCAAGTTGTAGCGAATATTAGGGCGATCAAAGCTGCCTAAGTAAGTATGCGGGTCCAGGAGCTGTAAGCGCGAGATAATATCTTTGCGCGTCGCATCATCAGCGGTTGCTGTGAGCGCCATGTAAGGCACATGCGGGAAATACTGTTTAAGCTGACCTAATGATGCGTATTCAGGGCGGAAGTCGTGACCCCATTGAGAGATACAGTGCGCTTCATCGACTGCAATCATCGAAAGCGGTAAACCTTGAAGACGCTCGATAAAATCACGCATCAACACACGCTCTGGTGACACATACACCATTTTCAGCTGACCTGAGTTCATACGATTGAACACATTCAGCAATTGGTCACGTGGCATTGAAGAGTTAATACACTCAGCGGCAACACCATTGGCCTTCAATTGGTCGACTTGGTCTTTCATCAACGAGATCAGCGGTGAGATAACCAGAGTCAGCCCTTCACGAACCAAAGCCGGAATTTGGTAACACAGAGATTTACCACCACCGGTTGGCATAATCACCAAGCTGTCTTTGCCTTCAACGGCCAAATCAATGACCTCTTGCTGACCATCGCGAAAGCTTTGATAGCCGAACACATCTTGCAAGATGGTTTGCGCATCATTCGCGGGAGTTGGTATTTGCTCAGCAATCAGAGTGGCGGTCATTGTGGTTCCTAATCGAGGTATGAAATCAGCAAGCATCTTCGGCAAGCAAGTCGCACATTGTAGAGGGGAACGCTGGCGAATTAAACCGCAAATTGTTAGGTGAAAAGGGTTATCGCTCCTATACTGACCAACTCTCTTATAAATCTTATTAATAAGCACTCAGTGCTAGAGAAAGATGCATGACACAGGAAGAACAACAACGTACGCGCCAAGGAGTTTTGCTTGCCGTCGGCGCTTACACAATGTGGGGTATCGCCCCTATATATTTCAAATCTTTAAGTGACGTTTCCCCGTTAGAGATCCTCAGCCACCGTGTAGTATGGTCTTTTTTCCTACTCGCTTTCTTACTGCACATTGGCCGCAGCTGGCGTAAAGTCCGCGACACCTTGACCTCAAAACCAAAAATGCTCTATTTGGTAGCGACGTCTATTTTGGTGGGTGCTAACTGGCTGATCTTTATCTGGGCGGTGAATTCCAATCACATGCTCGATGCCAGTTTGGGGTATTACATCAACCCTCTGATTAACGTGTTACTTGGGATGCTCTTCCTTGGCGAACGCTTACGTAAGCTGCAATGGTTTGCTGTGGCTCTTGCTGCGATTGGCGTATTAATCCAATTAATTGCCTTCGGCTCAGTACCGATCGTCGCCATTGCCCTAGCCTTTAGCTTTGGCTTTTATGGCTTGCTGCGTAAGAAAGTCAGCTTAGAAGCACAAACGGGTCTGTTCATTGAAACTCTGGTGATGCTGCCTCTCGCCGCAACCTACTTACTGTTTATTGCCGATAGCCCGACCTCAAACTTATCGATGAACCCGATGCAACTCAACCTATTACTGGTTGCTGCCGGTGTGATCACCACGGTTCCATTGCTGTGTTTTACTGGCGCTGCAACTCGCTTGAAGCTATCAACACTCGGTTTCTTCCAGTACATCGGTCCAAGCTTGATGTTCTTACTGGCGGTTCTGATCTACGGCGAAGCCTTTACCTCAGATAAAGCGATCACCTTTGCTTTCATATGGGGAGCACTGGTTATTTTCAGCTTTGATGGCCTGCGTAACAACAAGAAGAACAAACGCGCGAAACAGTGATATTGATCGTTTTTTACAAGACAATCCCTTAATACGCAGATAAGCTTGGTTGAATTGATGACTATTTGACCAAGCTTTTTTATGCCATGGATAAAGTCCACTACTACTCGACACCTAGCCAAGATATCAGCCTGATCCGAGCTCAATACCAAGAGTTTGCCTTTCAACGCCACTATCATTTGGACTTTCATATCGGCCTAATCACTCAGGGTCAGCAAAAGTTTGTCTATAAAGGGACGAGCTACCACGCTGGCGCTGGGCAAGTGGTGATGATGCCACCTGATGAACTGCACGATGGCCATTCAAAGCTACAATCTGGCTACCAAGTGAGTGTGTTTGCTGTCTCGCCACAGTGGCTGGGCGATCTTGCCGATCACAGGAAAAATGGTCACGCTTTAAGCTTTTCTGAGTTGATCCTCTCCGATCAAGCGACTTTTTTACAATTGCGTAACCTCCATGGGCTGCTTATCAATCCAAACATCAGCCAACTCGCCCAAGATTGCTTACCATTCGAGGGGTTCTCAACGATTGTCGATCGGTATGCAAAATTTGGATCGAAGAGTGACATCAAACTGGGTAATCAATCGATTAATACACTCAAAGACTATTTGATGGCGAATTTGGACCAGCCAGTGCGATTAGAACAACTGTCTGAGCTGTGCGGCTTAACCACAACTCAATTCCAACGCCACTTTAAGAACAGAATGGGCATCACCCCTTACGCGTGGCTGAGCCGTTTACGTATGGAACAGAGCATGCGCCTGATTAAATCTGGGATCTGTGGTACTAAAGTCGCGCACCAAGTAGGCTTCTATGATCAAGCACACTTCTCCAAGGCATTCAAAACCACATTCGGCGTACCACCCTCACAAATCAACTAAGTGTTGATAATTTACAATTGCTCGATTTCAAATCGCGGTAAGCTACGCTCAATACGATTACTTATTTAATAATAGCGGCAACGTTATTGAGAACTGACGATGAACGAAGTCACCATACTGATCACCCTAGCCTCTATCCACTTCATCGCTTTGATGAGCCCCGGCCCAGACTTTGCGTTAGTCGTGCAAAATGCGACACGCCATGGTAGACAAACAGGCTTGTATATTGCGCTTGGTTTATCCTGCGGGATCTTACTGCACTCACTGCTCAGCCTGACGGGAATCAGTTACCTCGTCCACCAGCAACCAACCCTATTTGCCATTATCCAATTGGCTGGCGGTAGCTACTTGCTGTACTTAGGCTACGGTGCCCTTAAAGCAACCTGGCAAATCATTCAGAACCACGACGATGAAGACGATACAGTCAATGCCAAAGATCTGATTCTGACCAACAAGCGTCAGGCATTTTCGAAAGGGTTTGCGACCAATATTCTCAACCCAAAAGCTTTGGTGTTCTTTATTAGCTTGATGTCGAGCTTAGTGCCTGCCGACATGTCTCTATCAGGTAAAGGCTTTGCGCTTATTATCTTGTTTGGTCTGTCTCTGTTTTGGTTTTCACTACTGGCGTGGATGCTTTCGACTAAGGCTCTACAGAAGAAACTTAGCGAAGCAACGGTATACATCGATGGCTTATGTGGCGTGCTATTCAGCCTGATTGGCGCGAGTATTCTTTGGCAGTCGCTGTCCGGTTTAATCGCTTAAATTCGAATCAAGATTACAATTCGTTAACAACGCACTGGCTATCTAATCTTTCCGCTGCCAATCTAGCTCTGCATATTAAAAGGAGAAGATCATGCAGTGGAAAACAAAACTAACAACCCTCGCCACTTCTACCCTACTTTTTGCCTCTCACGTCAGTTGGGCAAATCAAGCTGCCGATTCCGTCGCACCCGAACAAAGTAGTGGTTTAGAAACCAAACAACTCGTTAAAGCCAACGATTGGATGGTCACCGCAGCCAACCCTCTTGCAACACAAGCCGGTGCTGATGTACTTGCCCGTGGTGGTAACGCAATTGACGCCATGGTTGCCGTGCAGCTTATGCTTGGCTTAGTGGAACCTCAGTCATCAGGTATTGGTGGCGGCGCGTTCCTTGTCTATTTTGATGGCAAAGACAAACAGCTCAAGACCTACGATGGCCGTGAAACTGCGCCACTTGATGCCACCCCACGTCTATTCCAAGACGAAAACGGACAACCGCTTAAATTCTATGATGCCGTGGTTGGCGGTCGTTCTGTTGCCACGCCGGGCACGGTGCAATTGCTGTGGGACACTCACCAGAAATACGGCAAGCTCGAATGGGCATCACTGATTAAACCTATCGCTCAGTTAGCTGAAGAAGGTTTTACTATCAGCCCACGTTTAGCCACCTTGATCGAAAACGACCAAGAACGTCTGAGCCGCTTTGCGACAACTAAAGCCTACTTCTTCAATGCCGATGGCAGCCCGAAAGCCGCTGGCACGCAACTTAAGAACCCTGAATACGCGGCAACGTTACACGCTATCTCGAAGGATGGTGCTAAAGCTTTCTACCAAGGTGAGATTTCTGCCGACATCATTAACACAGTACAAACAGCGAAAGGTAACCCGGGCGTATTGGCACAGAAAGATTTCGACGCCTATTCGATCAAGCAGCGCGAACCGGTTTGTTCTGCTTATGAAAGCTACGATATTTGCGGAATGGGGCCACCAAGTTCAGGTGCGTTAACGGTTGGACAAATCCTTGCAATGACTGAGCAGTTTGACCTCAAATCATGGGGGCCAAACGACGCAAAATCTTGGCAAGTGTTAGCAGACGCTTCTCGCTTAGCCTTTGCAGACCGTGGTATGTACATGGCAGACCAAGATTATGTGCCTATGCCAACCCAAGGGTTAGTGAATACTGACTATTTGCAGGAGCGTGCTCAGTTAATTACCGCAGGTAAGGCATTAGACAGCGCACCTTCAGGCACCCCACCGTGGGATCATGCGATGCAGAGAAGCCAAGATGTTTCTATTGAGTTGCCGTCCACCAGCCACTTCAACATTGTCGATAGTGATGGCAATGTCGTATCGATGACTACCACTATTGAGAATGCCTTTGGCTCACGTTTGATGGTTAGAGGTTTCCTACTCAATAACGAACTAACCGACTTCTCATTCAAGACTCATAACGATGGCAAACCTATCGCGAACCGACTTGAACCGGGTAAGCGTCCGCGCTCTTCAATGGCACCGACCATCATCATGCAAGACGATATACCTTACATGGCAATTGGCTCTCCGGGAGGCAGCCGTATCATAGGTTATGTGGCACAAGCGATCATTGCTCATACCCAATGGGACATGGATATTCAGCAAGCCATCAATCAACCACACTTCCTAAACCGCTTCGGTACCTTAGATTTGGAAAAAGGAACATCAGCGGAAAACTTCAAACCTGAGCTAGAAAAGATGGGATTTGAGGTCAACGTTCGCGATCTTAACTCGGGTTTACACGCTATTCGCATCACAAAAGATGGTCTAGAAGGTGCTGCAGACCCTCGTCGTGAAGGTGCTGCCATTGGCCAATAAGGGAAAATACTCCCTTTTTACTCCCTGTCTTGTGCGAGATCTCTCACAAGGCAGTGAGTAAATATCGATATTTAACTGCGAAATTAAGCACCTAGATATTGTAACCAATTGAAATAAAACAATACGTACATTTATCATTCAAATAATTATATAGAAATTCGCTTATGCACCATTGCTGATAAATAAGGAATCGGTAATATGAATGGTGTCGGAAGGATGCTGACACGGAACAGGAAACGCCAAGGACTTGGTTATCTTCAGGATGAAGATTCGATTACTCAGGATGAATAATCGGCATGGATAGCGAAATGGACATTGAATGGACGCAATAGTAACTAGGATGGTTGCTACTAAGGAAAGACAATGGACACCTCTGGACGAGGAAAGGACTGAACATCAGGATGATGTAAAGGACACCGCTCAAGGAACAAGTGACGCGCGCTAACGAGGATTGTTGGCAGATCAGGATAAGATCAAGGACACCGCTAGGAAGGCGACGAAAGGAATACGCTGAAGGATAACAGCACACTATCATGGATTTGATGCATGGAGCACACTTAGTAGCCGGATTGCTGCGAGTAAGACTATAGACCCCGATGAGCGCAAGCTCTCGGGGTTTTTCTTTATCTGTCGTTTCACTTATTCCTATCTCAAACAAATAAATCAAAGACCTTTAATTACAATTCTGACATTTAAAGCATTCACTTCTTAACCATTCACTTCTTAACCACTTCCGAGTAACGTAAGTCTTACTAGGCTCAACTAGTTTCATAACCATAATTAAATTAAGGACAAATTCATGTCACACGTTACCTTCAAAGGCGCTGCTGTACCGCTAACTGGCACATTCCCACAAACTGGCGAACAGGCACCAAGCTTTGCACTTGCTGCAGGCGATCTTTCTGAACTGACTCTTGCTTCTCTTGAAGGTAAGAAAGTGGTTCTAAACATCTTCCCAAGCATCGACACAGCAACTTGTGCAACGAGCGTACGTACGTTCAACGCAAAAGCGGCAGAACTTGAGAACACGGTTGTTGTTTGTATTTCTGCTGACCTACCATTTGCTGCGGGTCGCTTCTGCGAACTAGAAGGCATTGAAGGCGTTCAACACGCTTCGACTTTCCGTTCTCCTACATTCGCATCAGACTACGGCGTAGCGATTGCTGAAGGTCCGCTATCAGGCCTAACTACACGTGCAGTTGTCGTTGTTGATGAAAAAGGTGTGGTAACACACAGCGAGTTGGTTGCAGAGATCACTGAAGAACCAAACTACGAAGCGGCACTTGCAGCACTGTAAGTCTCCTTTCTAGGCAGGAATGCCTTAAGCTCGGAACCTGCCTATTTAGACTGGTTTCGAGCAATAAAAAAGAGCAGCCATTGGCTGCTCTTTCTGTTTTTAATGCGGATTACTTTTGAAAGCTGAACGGTTTTTAAAGACCAAACTGCTTTTTAGATATTAAAGTAATAGATTAAAGCTGCTCTAAACGCGCGTAAGCCGTTACTAACCACTTAATCCCTTCACCATTAAACGCCACTTGAACTCGGCTTTGTGGGCCACTTCCTTCGAAGTTGATGATGGTGCCTTCACCAAACTTAGGGTGCTTCACGCGAGAGCCCAAGCTAAAGCCTGTTTCATTGAAGTTCTCTTTCACAGCGGTTTGGCTAAAGCGACCACTGCTTGCAGGGCGGCTGACTTGCGCTTTCATACGCACTTCATCCAGACAGGTTTCTGGCAGCTCACGAATAAAACGTGATGGCTTATGATATTTGTCCTGACCGTACAGACGACGCATCTCAGCATAAGTGATGTAAAGCTTCTCCATCGCACGGGTCATGCCTACGTAACACAGGCGACGCTCTTCTTCTAAACGCCCCGCTTCTTCGGCCGACATCTGGCTTGGGAACATGCCTTCTTCGACACCCACCATGAACACCATTGGAAACTCTAGGCCTTTAGCACTGTGCAAAGTCATTAACTGAACCGCATCGTCAAACTCATCGGCCTGACCTTCACCCGCTTCCAAAGCTGCGTGAGTTAAGAACGCCGTCAGCATGCTCATCTCATCCGCTTCTTCCGGCTTTTCAAACTGGCGCGTTGCCGTTACCAATTCTTCCAAGTTCTCGATACGTGCCTTCGACTTCTCACCCTTCTCTTGCTCGTACATAGCAAACAGACCCGACGATTTAATCACGTGGTCGGTTTGTTCATGCAGGCTAAGTTCCAACGTGTCATCTTCAAGCGCATTAATCAGCTCGATAAAACGACTTAATGCGCCCGCAGCACGACCGGGTAGCACTTGCTCTTCTATCAAAGCAACACTGGCTTCCCACATGGTTGCACCACGATCACGAGCAGCAAGACGAATCGTTTCTAACGTTTTATCACCCAAGCCACGCGTTGGCGTATTAACCACACGTTCAAACGCGGCATCATTACTGCGGTTGCTCATGAGGCGCATGTAGCTCAAGGCGTCTCTGATTTCTTGACGCTCGAAGAATCGCATGCCGCCGTAGATTCGGTAAGGTAGACCACCTTGGATCAAAGCTTCTTCAAGAACACGAGATTGGGCGTTATTACGATAAAGCATCGCGGTATCTTCTAACGCACCGCCTTTCTCTTGCCACTCTTTGATTTTGCTGACCGTGAAACGTGCTTCATCTAGCTCGTTATAAGCTGAGTACACAGAGATTGGCTCGCCATCGTTACCATCGGTCCACAGCTCTTTACCCATACGTTCGGTGTTGTTCGAGATAAGCTCGTTCGACGCCTGCAGAATGGTTTTAGTTGAACGGTAGTTTTGTTCAAGTCGAACCGTCGAAGCTCCTGGGAATTCATCCAAGAACTTCTGAATATTTTCGATCTTCGCACCACGCCAACCATAGATAGATTGGTCATCATCACCTACGATCATCACGCGACAATCTGGGCCAGCCATCATCCGAAGCCAAGCGTATTGGATGTTGTTGGTATCTTGGAATTCATCGACAAGGATATGCTTAAAGCGTGCTTGGTAATGCTCTCGAATGTGTTTCTTATCGCGTAATAGTTCATGCGATCTCAGCAAGATTTCCGCAAAGTCGACCAAACCAGCACGGTCACATGCTTCTTGGTAAGCAGAATAGATCTTTAACCACGTTTGAGTTATTGGATCATGGTAGGCGTCAATGTGACTTGGGCGTAACCCCTCGTCTTTCTTGCCATTGATCCACCAAGAAGCTTGCTTAGCAGGCCACTGCTTTTCATCGAGGTTTTGCGCCTTGATTAAGCGGCGTAGCAAACGAATCTGATCATCAGAATCAATGATCTGGAAATCTTCTGGCAGTTTTGCATCTAGGTAGTGAGCACGAAGGATGCGGTGACAGATACCATGGAAGGTGCCGTTCCACATGCCTGACGAACTACCCATCATCAACTCTTCAATACGACCACGCATCTCTGCTGCCGCTTTGTTGGTGAAGGTAACCGACATAATAGAGAACGGTGATGCTTGCTCTACGCTTTGCAGCCAAGCGATACGATGCACCAACACTCGCGTTTTACCACTGCCTGCACCTGCCAGAATAAGTAGGTTTTCTAAAGGTGCCGCGACCGCCTCACGTTGTTTATCGTTTAGGCCATCGAGTAAAAGCGAAGGATCTATCATTGGATATGCTCACTACTGGGTATTTATACATAAAAGTTGATTATAACCTAAACACTAGGCTGCGTTTAGGATAATAAGAAGAAAAAACAATCAAAAATTAACATCATTAATTCAATAACTTAAGAGATTAAACATCATTAATATTGATAATTTTTATAATACCGTGAAATTATTTCCCGGTTGTTCCAATCCTTTTTAGTAAGCAAGTTAACAATCCATTAACCTGCGATATGAAAATACTATTAAGTCCTAGAGGGAATGACTATGAAAAATTCTAATCTTGCTGTTACAGCTGCAATCACAAGTGTACTAGCGTTCGGCGGTGCAGTTCTTACATCAGCACCTGCGGAAGCAGCAGCAAAAGAAAAATGCTACGGCGTGGCAAAAGCTGGCCAAAATGATTGTGCAACCAAAACAAGCTCATGTGCGGGTACAGCAAAAGAAGACAACCAATCCGATGCGTTCGTAGTCGTACCTAAAGGGCTATGTGGCAAATTATCAGGTGGTAACACTCAATCATCATAATTGAGCTGCTTAGTATGGTGAGCTGACATTCAGCTCACCTCCACTTCTTGTTAGGAGAATCGTTGTGACTCAAACTCTTCACCCCTACGCAGGGGTTGGCCTTAGAACACCGCACTTGGACTTCTTTAGCCAAAATCCAGCCTTAGTAAGTTGGTTAGAAGTTCACAGCGAGAACTACTTCTTAGCTCAATCACCGCAACGACAACAACTCAGAGAAATTCGTCACGCACACAACATCAGTTGTCACGGTGTTGGGTTGTCGCTAGGTTCTGCTGAGCGCATCAATCAACATCATCTTGTGCAATTAAAAGAGCTCATTGATGATATCGAACCCTTCTTGGTTTCTGATCATCTCAGTTGGAGTCAGACAGGTGGTCATTACTTCAATGACTTGCTACCGCTGCCTTACACAGAAGAAGCATTGGAAGTCTTCTGTCGTAATGTCATCGAGGTTCAAGACAGCTTGCAACGCCCGATGTTGATTGAGAACCCATCGAGCTACCTATCCTTCAAGCATTCTACTATTCCTGAGTGGGAGTTTTTGGCTGAGGTACAAAAGCGTACTGAGTGTCGCCTACTGCTCGATTTCAATAATATTTTCGTCTCATCTTTTAATCATGGCTTTAGTTGTGAAGAGTACTTAAACGGAATACCAGCAGACAAAGTTGAAGAGATTCACTTGGCAGGTTTTACCAAAAAGAAGCTTGAACAAGGTGAGATCTGGATAGACACACACAGTAAACCTGTCTGTGACGAAGTGTGGAAACTCTACACTGACTGGGTTGCACAACATGGTTTGCGCCATACCTTGATTGAGTGGGATCTCGATATCCCAGAGCCACAAGTTTTATTGGCTGAAGCAACCAAAGCCAGTGATATCTTGTATCAACACGACAAGTTCAACCAAAGGAGTCGCGCCTCATGAGCCACTCCCTAGCAGAGGTTCAATTGGAGTTTGCTAACGCCCTACGCTATCAAAACAATGGTGAGTACTGCGACATAGTGAGCGACCATTTTACCGATGAACAACGCATCCAGATTTACCGTAATAACTTTGTGATCAGCTTGAGCGAAGTTCTGGCAGCAACCTACCCACTCACTGAAATGTTGGTTGGTGAAGAGTGCTTCCAACAGATGGCTCGTCAACATGTCTTACATTATCCATCGACCTCTGGTGATGTCAGTGGTTACGGTGAACACTTTGAACAGACTATCCAAGCCTTTCCTGCCGTTATTGAGGCTGCACCTTATCTCGGTGAAGTGGCTTTGTATGAATGGCAGAAAGATAGCTTGGTAAGGTTTTCGTCACAAGCACATGTCGACCAGAGACCTCTTTCTTGCCTTGCAGATGTACCACAAGAGCAACAAGGCGCTTTAGTCTTTCATCTCAAAGATTCAATAACACTGATTCATTCTAGTTACACGATTATCGCGCTTGAACACGCCATCTATCAGCAGCAACTTGATGGGCTAGACATCAACCAAGCTGAATTTGGGGTGTTAATCCGAGCTGAGAATTCACAGGTTGAGAGCCATAGTTTGAGTGAAGAGAGCCACCAACTCCTCACTGAATTGCAATCAGGTCGAACACTCTCAGCAATCGATCCTTTACTACTACAACATCTGAATACTGTCATGACACTAAACGTCATCTCAGGCTTTTCAATTAATGCCGAATTGGAGACATAATATGGATAACAACACAGCCACGAACATGATGGCTCAATACGACAGTTTGATTGAGAAATCACAGGCACTTTTTGTTCCCGTACTACTTCTGTTTTGTCGCCTATGGGTGGCGTGGGTCTTCTTTAATTCAGGACTCACCAAAATAGCCACTTGGGATAGCACCCTTTACTTGTTTGAATTGGAATACCAAGTGCCTCTTTTGCCTTGGGAATTGGCCGCTTACATGGGTACCGCAGCTGAATTGATTCTGCCGGTATTCTTAGCGCTTGGCTTGTTAACCCGACCAATGGCTGCAGTGCTGTTCGTTTTCAATATCATGGCCGTCGTGTCATACCCTGTATTGTGGGCACAAGGCTTCTATGATCATCAGCTTTGGGGATTAATGATTCTTATCGTCGTGGTATGGGGAGCTGGACCATTTTCACTTGATAGAATCTTAAAAGCGCAGTTCAAAAACTAAACCTCTTTTCCATGGTCTCTAAATTTACATAGGTCCAAAACGCAAAAAACCACTCAATTGAGTGGTTTCTTTTTATCTGGAATAAACTACTTGTTACTTGTTTAGAAAAGCTTGTAGCTCTTCAGCAGAGATACCTTGCTCGGCTAGCTCTTTTGCTAGTAGCTGAACTTGTTCACCTTTACGAGATTCAACCACGCGTTGAAATTGGTAAATGATATCTCGCAAAGTATCAATTGGAACTTGTTTTGCCGCACTGCGAATACGCTCTTCACTTTGGTTTCCTAGCTCTTTAAGCAATTTACCAAACATGACCTTTTCAGGTGCATCTTCCATTTGTTCTAAGATGCGCGCCATTTCGTAGGTTGTTAATGACATTACAGTATTTTCCGTTGGGGACTAACGTTTCAATGAGTGACAAATATACCATGTTTTAACGTTTCGCAAACCGCCATTTGTATATTTTGTCACCCTTGAGACTTATGCCTTAGCAAACGTCGTGTGCCACGACTTACCCGCTTTGCTCGCAAGCACTAACAATGCAGGAACAATAAGGAACATTTGCAGAGCAATCATCACTTGAGACGTTAAATCAAGACGTTGCATCGTACCAACAAGCAGTCCTGAACCACTCATTTGGAACAAGCCAAGCAACGCAGCTGCGGTACCCGCACGGTCACCAAAAGGTTCAAGTGCCTTACCGGCTGCGGCACCAAGAATCCAAGCGAAGCCAACTGAAGATAGGAAAATCGGCAGCATGAATGCGATCGCGCTAGCATGCTCAGCAAGCACCAACATAACCACACCCGCTAAGCCAAGCGTTGAAATACCGACAACCAATGCTTTGTAAGTACCAAAACGATCCATAAACTTCGGCGCAGTGAATGCAGCCGTGATGTTGATAACCGCGTTGATGCCAAACCAGAATGTAAACTCATTCATCGTCAAACCTAGGTTTTCCATCAGCACAACAGGTGCAGAGGTAACGTAAGCAAGGATTACTGCCATCGCCATTAAGCACAAAGTTGCATGGAAGATGAATGATGGTGTTTTCAATACCGACCAGTAACGCTCAAGTTTGAACACCGCGACCTTTTCTGTCGCCGGATTAGACTCTTTCATTTGGAAAAACAAAATGGTGCCAACCACGACAGCGAACACAGCCATGAAGCTGAAGTTCGAGCGCCAGCCAAACTGTTGAGTTAACCAAGCACCCAGAATCGGTGCTAGTGCAGGAATAAAGCAAATGGCACCATTGAGGTAACTGATCATACGGCCACTCTTCTCAGGGCCAAATAGATCGCGAACCGTCGCAAAGGCTGCTACAGAAGTCGCACAAGCTCCTAAGCCTTGTAGCAGCCGAGCTATTAGCATCATATCAATCGATTGAGATGCCCACGCCAAGCAAGCACTCAATGCATAGATACTAACACCTCCCAATGCAACGGTTCGACGTCCTAACTTATCAGCCAAAGGGCCTGCAAATAATTGCCCGACACCCATGGCGAATAAAAACCAAGTAATCGTATCTTGTGCTAGTGCGTGTTCCACGTGAAACGCTGTTGAAATTTGTGGCAGAGCTGGAAGATAAATATCTATAGCCAGAGGGCTAAATAGAACCAGCATTGCCAATAAAGCAACCTGCAGTTTACTAGGGGTTGGAAGCGCGTTAGAAGGCACAAGATTCTCCGAATGAGTTAATTTAGGTGCATAATAACCAACTAAAGATATGAACAAAAATGGCATATACTCATTAGCATTATTCCAAATAGGAAACTCACATGAATATCGAGAAACTATCACGCCTCGACCTCAATCTATTGGTTTGCTTGCAGGTGCTGATGGAAGAGCTGAGTGTCACTCGCACTGCGCATCGATTGTGCTTGAGTCAATCGGCTGTGAGTAAGTCGCTAGCCAAGCTTCGTGAACAATTTAATGACCCCCTTTTCACACGAAGTGCTCATGGCCTACGTCCAACACCGAAAGCTGTTTTCCTTAAGCCTCGGTTAGAAACGTTGATCAACCAACTTGATGTTCTCACTCAGCCTGAGACATTCATTCCCAACAACAGCGACCATAGTTTTCACATTGCTGCCGTTGAGAGTGTTTACCCGCTGATTCTTCCTCACTTCTTACCGGCGATATTTCGACAAGCACCTAAGGTTAATATCAACACCCACGCGTGGACCGAACAAACCTTTAAGAAGCTACAGCTTGGTGAGTTAGATATCGGACTCACAGGTAAAGACATCGACATCAACGACGCGCGCTTAACCATGCTGCCGCCAGACGACATCTGCGAACAAGAGATCTACCGTGATGCACAGATGTGTGTATTAAGGCGTAACCACCCTGCTCTAAGTGGTAAATGGGATTTGGGAACCTACCTTGCGCAGCGTCATGTACAAGTAAGATGTGATGGGAACGATCGATGGCTGCTCGACTACAAACTGGCTGATCTTGGTCATCAGCGAGATATCGCTATTTCTGTTCCAGACTTCAATAGTGCAGCAAGCTTGTGTACCTATACCGACTTTGTGTTTACCGCACCAAGCCACTTTACTTACCTCGTCGCTAAACAACTCGACTTAGTGGTTGTGCCTTTACCAATGGAATTTCCTCCGATGGCATACACTCTGTTTTGGCACCGTGACAGAGAAAATGACCCAGCATTAACTTGGCTACGAGATATCATCAAAGAAAAAACTCTGCACCTTAGATAAAAATGGCGTACAGCGTTTGCAGCAAACGAACAAAAGCGCTAGCTTATTGACCTAATAAGTCCCCTCGCATATATATCGACTGTGAGTGTTAACAAGGACCCTAACAATAAGGATAAACACAGATGCATAATATCACTGTTGAACGCGTTGCTGCGGTTCGAGCTTGGCTTGAAACAAACAACCTAGATGCCGTTATCATTCCACACGAAGACGAATATCTAGGTGAATACGTTCCCGCTCATAACGAGCGACTTCACTGGTTAACAGGTTTCACTGGATCTGCAGGTGCCGCTGTTATCACTCGTGAAACTGCTGCTATTTTTGTTGATGGTCGCTACACCGTTCAGGTTCGTAAGCAAGTGCCAGTAGAGTTATTTGAGTATCGCCACCTTATTGAAGAACCGGCTTTAGATTGGATCATCAATTCATTGCCACAAGGTAGTAAGGTTGCATTCGACCCACGCATGCACACAGCAGCTTGGCTGAAAGGCGCACAAGCAAAACTAGCAGAGAAAGTTGAGCTAACAACGCTCCCAGCAAACCCAATTGATGAGCTTTGGTCTGATCGCCCTGAGCCTGTCGTGTCTGATGTGCGCTTAATGGCAACAAACGCCGTTGGTCAATCAAGCGAGAGTAAGCGCGCGGAGATTGCTGGCTTACTAAAAGCAAAAGGTGCGGACGCCGCTATCCTTACCGAGCTTGACTCAATATGTTGGTTGCTTAACATTCGTGGCTTGGACGTATCTCGCCTACCTGTTGTGTTATCCAACGCGATCATTCACGCCGATGAAAGCGTCGATTTCTTCCTAGACCCAGCACGCATCCCGGCTGGCTTTGAAGCTCACGTTGGTAATGGTATTCGCGTTTCTCACCCATCTGAGCTTGAAGCACGCCTTCAATCTTTGGAAGGCAAAAATGTATCTGTCGATTCAGGTACCAGTAACGCTTGGTACACGCTGGTTCTACAAAACGCTGGCGCTCATCTCATTGAAGCAGCAGACCCATGTCTAATGCCAAAGGCAGCAAAGAATGAAACTGAAATTGCCGGCATGAAAGCGTGTCACATTCGTGATGGTGTTGCGATGGCGAAATTCCTATCTTGGATTGATGCAGAAGTCGCGCAAGGTAACCTACACAACGAAGCGGTATTGGCTGACAAAGTACAATCATTCCGTGAGCAAGACCCAACATTGATGGACCTAAGTTTTGACACGATTTCAGCTGCAGGCGGTAACGCAGCAATGTGTCACTACAACCATGAGAATCAACCTGAACCAGGTCAGTTAGAGATGAATACTCTGTACCTAGTCGATTCAGGCGGTCAGTACCTAGACGGCACAACCGACATCACTCGTACTATCGCGATTGGCCAACCAAGCGACGAAATGATCCAGCAGTTCACGCTAGCACTTAAAGGTCATATCGGCATTGCACGTGCACGTTTCCCTCAGGGAACTCGTGGTTTCCAACTAGATATCCTAGCGCGTCAGCACTTATGGGCAGAAGGCTTCGATTACGACCACGGTACTGGTCACGGTGTTGGTCATTTCCTAAGTGTTCATGAAGGACCGCAAAGCATCTCTAAGAAGCTGATCGACGTACCTCTTGTTGAAGGTATGGTGTTATCAAACGAGCCGGGTTACTACCGTGCTGATGAATTTGGTATCCGTATCGAGAACCTAGAACTGGTTGTTGAACTTCCAACTCAAGGTGATTTCTCAGTACTAACCTTTGAGTCGCTAACACGTTGCCCTATCGATAAGCGCAACATCAATGTTGATTTGCTAACACGACCTGAACTGGCGTGGCTGAACGACTACCATCAGAAAGTTTGGAACGACGTTAGCCCATTAGTTGAAGGTGATACATTGGAATGGTTACGCCAATCAACCACTCCATTGGCTCACGCTTAATGCTTCGCTAAGCTGTTAACTGAACCAAAATGAGCTTGCTAGGTTAAATAGCAAATAGCAAAACGGCTACCCAAAGGTAGCCGTTTTTATTTGCCTGTATCATTACATCGATGTTTCACGTGGAACATCAACCAATATGTTGATTAACCAGAATAGGCACTGTGCCAGTCTCGCCACACTGGGTCGAAACCACGCTGACGAATCATCGACTCAACATCAGCAGCACTTCTCTCGTCACTGATCTCAAACTGCTCGAGTTCTTCCTCACCCGAAGCATAACCACCGGGTTGGGTTTTCGAAGCTGCCGACATACTGGTGATACCCAAAGGCAACACGTTATCGCGGAAAGTTGCCGATTCACGGGTCGAAAGGGATAACTCGACCTCAGGATTCAAGAGTCGATATGCGCAGATAAGCTGAACCAGCTGTTTATCGTTCATGATTGATTTAGGCTGTAATCCACCACCAGAGTCTCCACCCTCACACGGACGAAGACGTGGGAATGAAATTGAGTAACGTGTTTGCCAATAAGTACGCTCTAAGTAATCTAAGTGAGCAGCAACAAAAAAGCAGTCGGTTCGCCAATCTTCCAATCCAATCAAAGCGCCAATACCTATCTTATCTATCCCCGCCTTTGCTAGGCGATCAGGGGTTTCAAGACGGTATTCAAAATCCATTTTATTGCCACGTAGATGATGCTCAGCGTAAGTTCTTGGCTGATAAGTCTCTTGGTAAACCATTACAGCATCTAGGCCGAGAGTTTTAAGCTCTGCGTAATCATGTTGATCAAGCGGCTGCACTTCCATCGCAAGGTAGTTGAATTGCTTTTTGATATTCGGCAACACCTGTCGAAAGTAATTCATCCCGACCTTAGTTTCATGTTCACCGGTGACTAACAAAACGCTATCGAACTTCATCTTTTTGATAGCCGCACTTTCGGCATCAATTTCATCCAAAGTAAGCGTGCGACGTTTGATACGGTTCTCCATTGAGAAGCCACAATACGTGCACGCATTAGCGCATAGATTCGAGAGGTACAAAGGAATGTAAAGCGACATTGTATTGCCAAATCGCTTACGAGTTAGCGCCAACGACTGTTGTGCCATCTGCTCTAAGTAAGGTTCTGCCGCCGGAGAGATCAGAGCCTTAAAGTCTTCTAAGTCACGTTTGGGTTTACTCAGAGCACGTTCAACATCCGCTGCCGTTTTACTGAAGATAGACATACCAATGTCATCCCAGTTGAGCTGTTTAAATCGATCAACAAACGTCATAGGTACACTACTCGTCTAGAAATGAAGTTAACGGGCTCGAAGCAACCGCGTGAGATACTTTTCCTGCAAGCCCAGCAAGGTAAGCCATACGACCCGCTTCAACTGCCAGCTTAAAGGCAATCGCCATATCGACGGGTTGTTGAGAAGCCGCAATCGCAGTATTCACTAACACAGCGTCTGCGCCCATTTCCATTGCACGAGCAGCATGCGATGGTGCGCCTATGCCTGCATCCACAATCACAGGGACATTCGCTTGGTCGATAATGATCTCTAAGAAGTCTGCAGACGCAATACCCTTATTTGAACCAATAGGTGCGCCCAGCGGCATAACTGCAGCGCAACCCACCTCTTCCAAGCGTTTACACAATACTGGATCGGCATGGCAGTAAGGCAACACAACAAAACCATCTTTAACCAGTTGCTCAGCAGCTTTAAGCGTCTCAATTGGGTCTGGCATCAAGTACTTTGGATCTGGGTGAATTTCCAGTTTAAGCCAGTTTGTGCCTAGCGCTTCACGAGCCAAATGCGCAGCAAAGACGGCATCTTTTGCACTCTTCGCCCCAGAGGTATTCGGTAGCAAGTTCACGCCAGCATCAATGATTGGTTGTAAAATGTCGTCTTGCTCAGAGCGAATATCGACTCTCTTCAACGCCATGGTTGCCAGTTGCGAACCTGAAGCTTCAATAGCACTCGCCATCAAATGCTTGTTTGCGAACTTCCCGGTTCCAGTGAAGAGTCGTGATTGAAACGTTTTATCAGCGATAGTTAACATGGTTAGCCTCCTGCAATGGCTTGGAAAAGAGAAATAGCATCGCCTTCATTGACGACAGTTTGTTGCCACTGGCTGCGCGGGACAACCGCATTATTGATTGCAAATACACAACCTAGATCAGGTAATGATAGAGCTTGGATAATGTCCGCTAGAGACGACAAGTGCGCGACCTGTTCTGGTTGCCCGTTTATAGAGATCGTTATATGACTCATTGGATTTCTTCTTCTAAATGCTTAACTGCAGACGCACTGCACACGGAACATTCATTATCTTGAGTGACCATTAAGTTTTGCCAGTTCATCGTTTGGCCATCGAACAGTTTGAGCTGGTGTGTTGCTACCTGAAACTCACCACGAGTTAAACGTTGAATAGCAGCCAAAGCTTGAAGGTTACCTATGGTGCCAACAACCGGGCCTATGACGCCGCTATCACTACAACGAGTCGTTTGTGGATGATGACTGAACGGAAACAAACAGTGATAGCACCCTTTCTGATTCTGATAATCAAAGACAATAAACTGGCCTTTCCAACCGATTGCAGATCCAGAAATCAAAGGTGTATTACTGCCGAAACACGCTTGGTTAACCTGCTGGCGTGACGCAAAGTTGTCAGTACAATCCAACACCAAATCAGCGAGCATCACTTCAAGTTCAAGCTGACTGTCACTCATTCGCTGATTGATGGTTCTAACTTGACTGCGACTATTGAGCTCAGTCAGTTGTTGCTTCATAGCTTCGACTTTAGGCGAACCTAACTGACTTTCTTTGAACGCGACCTGTCGTTGCAGGTTAGACGAATCCACACAGTCATCATCAACCAACACGATCTTTCCGACCCCCGAAGCCGCAAGGTAAAGAGCGGCAGCATTGCCTAAGCCACCACAACCAATCACTAACACATGGCTGTTTAATAGGTTTCGTTGCCCTTGCTCACCGACTTCAGGTAACGCAATTTGTCGTTGATAACGAATGAATTCGAAATCATTCAGCATGACTTAGCTCCTGAGTTACCTCTTTAGCAGCACCTGAAGAACGGTCAGCCATTAATGCTTCGAAGAACTCAATCACTTGCTTTGGTTCTTCGGCTAACGTAATCGCACGTACAACAGCAAGGCTCGATACCCCACAACTCCACACCTGTGCGGCCGTCGACTGGTCAATTCCACCAATCGCAACTGTCGGATAACCGGTGAGTTCTTCTGTGTATGGGATAGTATCAATCAGCTGCTGATAGAGAGATAAACGCACAAGTCCTTGAGGCTTCGATGGCATCTGCTTAGTGGTGGTTGGGAATATATGCCCCAGCGCAATATAGCTTGGGTTGATTTGCACAATGCGTAGCAACTCGTAATAACCATGAGTCGATAGACCGATCTTAATACCAGCTTGGCTCAGTTGAGATAGGTTGGATTCTTCGATGTCCTCTTGCCCCAAATGAACACCAAAAGCATCATGCTTAAGTGCCAATTGCCAATAGTCATTGATAAAAACCTGAGCGTTGTGCTCTCTACCGAGTTCGATAGATCGCGCGATTTGTTGTTCTAAATCTGCTTGCTGTGGGTTCTTAATACGCAGTTGAACTGTGTTAATTCCAAGCTTGAGCAGCCTTTCGATCCACTCAACATCATCAACCACTGGGTATAGTCCTAGGCTACTCTTACTCAATTCCGGGAACGACAGTGATGTTCCTTGGTGCGCCCAACCAACACTAATATCCAGTCGCTCATCTTCGAGAACGGGAATAGGAAAGTTTTGATAGTTTGCTGGCCATGTTCCACGTGAAACACTAGATGCTGCGCGAGCTAAAACCAGTGCATCTTCTAATGGGAATTCCAACGCCAACAAAGTAAGTAACCAAGCAAAGTGGCCACGACTATCTAACTCCTGATGAGCTGGAGTTTCACTCTTGATAGCACGATTAGAATCTAGCTGTGACCAGATATCCAATGCAGCTGAGTCATCTAAGACACCGATATAGATGGTATTCGGAGTTTGTGCCAAGGCATCGCGGACACCAGCTAGCGCCACTGAATGACTGTAATAAACGATATGATCAAGCTCACTTGAGCGACACTCCGCCAATGAATCAACATCATGAGCAAAACCAATAGATAACGCTTGCTGAGCATCAACGATAGAGAAGCATTGAGTTGGGCTTACACCCAACTCAACTGCATCGGTTGCCAAGCCTTGTCGCTTAGCAACCAATAGACAGCTTTGCACCTCTCCCGTTAGCTCAATATTTTGAGATGGGATAAGAATCTTCACTGTCATTATTCCTCTAATTGAGCTTCTTTTGCGCCTACTGCTGAGTGATAAAGTTCAGAGCCAGTATCACGGAACTCTTGTGATTTCTGACGCATCCCTTCCAACGGATTATCAAGCATCTTAATCTCGATAGCCTGATCAGCAGCCACTTGTTCAGTGTCTTTCGCGTACTCTCGAACTTCTTGAGAGATCTTCATTGAACAGAATTTAGGTCCACACATAGAGCAGAAGTGAGCAACCTTGCCCGATTCTTGTGGCAGGGTTTCATCGTGGAAAGAACGGGCTGTTTCTGGATCTAAAGCTAGATTAAATTGGTCTTCCCAACGGAATTCAAAACGAGCTTTAGATAATGCATTATCTCGGATTTGTGCGCCCGGATGCCCTTTTGCCAAGTCTGCTGCATGTGCTGCCAGCTTGTAAGTAATCAAGCCAGTCTTCACATCTTCTTTATTTGGTAAGCCCAAATGCTCTTTAGGTGTTACATAACAAAGCATCGCACAGCCGTACCAACCAATCATCGCCGCGCCAATACCAGAGGTAATGTGGTCATAACCCGGTGCAATATCAGTGGTCAGCGGGCCTAACGTATAGAAAGGCGCTTCATGGCAGTGCTCTAACTGCTCATCCATGTTCTCTTTAATAAGATGCATAGGTACATGTCCAGGACCTTCAATGATCACCTGAACATCGTATTCCCAAGCCACTTTAGTTAACTCACCTAGAGTACGTAACTCCGAGAACTGAGCCTCATCATTGGCATCTGCAATAGAGCCAGGACGTAGGCCGTCACCTAGTGACAAAGCCACATCGTACTTCGCACAGATCTCACAGATCTCGCGGAAGTGTGTGTATAGGAAGCTTTCTTGGTGATGTGCAAGACACCATTTCGCGATAATAGAGCCACCACGAGAAACAATACCTGTCACACGCTTAGCCGTCATAGGAACATAACGAAGAAGCAAACCAGCATGGATAGTGAAGTAATCAACGCCCTGCTCCGCTTGTTCAATCAAAGTATCGCGCATCACTTCCCAGTTAAGGTCTTCGGCTACGCCATTCACTTTCTCAAGCGCCTGATACATAGGAACCGTACCAATCGGCACTGGGCTATTACGTAGGATCCATTCACGAGTCTCGTGGATATTACGGCCAGTAGAAAGGTCCATCACGGTATCTCCACCCCAACGAGTTGACCATACTAGCTTCTCAACTTCTTCTTCAATCGAAGAACTTACTGAAGAGTTACCGATATTGGCGTTCACTTTCACTAAGAAGTTTCGTCCAATAATCATCGGCTCGGATTCAGGATGGTTAATGTTCGACGGAATGATAGCTCGGCCTTCAGCGACTTCTTTACGCACGAACTCAGGGGTGATTTCTTTCGGCAGGTTTGCGCCAAAATTATGGCCAGGGTGTTGGTGGTTTAGCTGCTCATCAGCAAATTTCTGACGTCCCATGTTCTCACGTATCGCAATGTACTCCATCTCAGGAGTGATAATTCCCTGACGAGCATAGTGCAACTGAGTAACACATTGATCGCCAGTCGCGCGACGAATTCTAGGCAGATTACCGTAACGAAGGTCGTCTAGAGTTTCATCTTCTAAACGCTCTTTGGTATAAACAGAACTTACATCGTCTAATAGTTCTGTATCACCACGCTCTTCAATCCATTGCTCTCGTAACTTAGGAAGGCCACTGTAAAGGTCAATTTCGTGCGTAGGGTCAGTATAAACACCAGAAGTGTCGTATACATGAATTGGTGCATTAGGTTCGAATACAGGCTCTTTTTTGGTACCACCAACAAGGCTATCTGCTAGTGATATTTCTCGTACAGGGACTTGAATGTCCTCGCGAGATCCTTGGATATAAGCTTTTTTTGAATTTGGATAAGGTTGTACGGATAAAGAATCAATGAAATTCTTCGCTTCCAGTCTTGCTTGTTTACGACTCGACATAGCATTTTTCCTTGGCTTTTAGCCATTATTTATAGGGATAAAAATGCTTGACGGATAAGATGCTACAAGAGGGATCACAGCAAGAAAATGCAGTTGTGATCTGGAGATAGATCTCTAGAAGGATTCTAGTTAGATATCTACTCTTGTTCCCTTCGCAGGTATTAGCCTGATCAGGTTCAACGGATCCCGAGTTAACGGTCTCAGCCATATGGCACTCCGACAAGTACGATCGAGTATATAAAAACGGCTTGGATAAACCAAGCCGAGTTGTTAACAAATCGTAAGAAAGTTTTAAGACTTTATCAGAAGTTGGAAGCCGATCCATGCGGCTGAAATACTGAGAACCACATTGAGCAGTACATTGAGCCCCATCTTGAAGAACGCACCCTGCTGCATAAGAAGCACGTTATCCATCGAAAACGTAGAAAATGTCGTCAGGGCTCCAAGGAAACCAAGACCGATAATTTGTCTCCACGGCTCCGTCGCAACCATCTCATTTTCAAACGCGGCGATGAGCAATCCCATAATCAAAGAGCCAATTACGTTAACAGTCAGCGTACCGTAAGGAAAACCACGCCCTAACATCACAACGCATAACTCTGAAATCAAGTAACGTGAACAAGCACCAAACGCGCCACCGATGGCGATAAAACCTAGAATAGATAACTGACCCATGAATCCTCCCAAACAATAATCCCTATATTCTAGCTTTAACGCCGATAAAAGCGAGGGTAGAAACTAAGAATGCATGCGCAAATATTAAACGTTACAGGTGTCACTTAACTTCAATATATCCCATCAAACCCGTTTTCATGTGTTCTATAACATGACAATGATACATCCAGCGGCCAGGGTTGTCGGCTACAAATGCAGCTTTAGCTCGGCCATTTTTTCCAAGTAACACTGTATCAGTATGGAAAGGTTCTTCAACTTTCTTCCCATCAAGTTCCAATACAGTGAATGTATGGCCGTGAATGTGAATCGGGTGATGATATTGAGTGACGTTCTTAAGATCGAATATATAGGTTTTTCCCAGCTCTAAAGTCGCCAACGGTTCAGGGATATTATCTTTGCTCATCCCCTCCCATGCTCGTTTATTAGTTAGCCAAAACTTAGGCATAGATTTACCATCTTTAGATACTGGAGAAACCGCCCCTTCCCATTCAAATAAAAAGTCGATTTCTTCTGCATTAGCCAAATCTAAATTGGGCACAGGATTAAGGGGTAAAGAAGGCAGAGAGCGATTCTCAACAAGGGTTGAATCTACAACCTCGAACTCACACAAAGAGAAAGGAAAGCGTCCTTTCATTTGAAGGACGCTAACTCGCCCACCGGCTTTGGGTGCTATCAGTCCAATATCCACTCGCATCCCTGGACCAATTTTATGTTGCGTCAGCTTATAAGGTGTTTTTACAGGGTTACCATCAATGGCAATCACCCATGCCTCAGCCCCTTCGACAGCTATAGGGTAAGTGATCGTATTGTCGACATTAGCGATACGTAGCCTGGTTGTTGCATGTTGTTTTAACTCATAGACAGGCTCATGTATTCCATTAACGCTACTCCACTCTCCTGGCGTACCCATACGAGCACTGAGTCGTGGGATCATTAGATCTTTCCATTGGCCTTTCTTATCTATATGCCAATGTTTAAGCATCAGTGCGTGCTCTTCATCAAACGGCACTGGAATGCTCTCCTCAACGATAATTAGACCAACCAAGCCCATACCAAGCTGCTTAACGCTGTTCATATGTGGGTGATACCAAAACGTGCCAGCATCTGGTGGCGTAAATTCATAAATGAATGTTTCACCTGGCATGATCGGTGGTTGGCTCAAGAAGGGAACCCCATCCATTTCGATAGGAATCCTTAAACCATGCCAATGAATAGTTGTCGGTTCTGATAGCTTGTTGGTAAAACGGATCGTTACCTTTTCACCTTGTCGACATCGAATCGTTGGTGCTGGAATCTGACCATTAAAGCCTAGAATATCAGTCTCAAACCCCGTCACGAGTTCAGCGGTTGAAGGCTCTGCCGTTAAGTCATAAACATACTTTCCTTGTTCATCAACCGACCGTTTCATTGAGCAAGCGGGCAGTACAGTGAGTGCAGATATAGCGAGAGATGATTGAATAAACTTACGACGGGAGATATCCATATTTGTTGCCTTTTAGTAATAACGACTAAAATTTAACAAAATATTGAGAACAGTTCTCATAAAGAAGCGTAGTTTGTGCTGTTGGTTGTTTATAAAAGAGACTGGGATAAGTAAGCACTTACACTTTTAAGGCCAGGTTTTATTAAAAGCAGGAATTACCAACTAATACCAATTAAAGTAAAAATGTGATCTAATTAAGATTGATGAATTATTGTGAAATTTAGCCATGAATAGCCTTAATAACACTGACTTCAAAAAGCTTGCGAGCCAGCAAAAAACCATTCAGATGAAGATGCGTTTACTTGCGCTCGCACACTTTAAAGACGGC
>NZ_JBFSUL010000054.1:0-34815 GCF_041467395.1 Vibrio sp. 10N.247.310.98
ACTACCGTTTTTGTTTTTAGTTCCCGCTAATCCGCGATGAACCATAAAAAAGCCCGCTACAGTGAGCGGGCTTTCTATAAATCGTACAGTCTAACGCCTAAATGGGTCAGCTGTTTAAGGCTTTAGCCCTGATTCTCGTTTGAGAAATCCTAGCTTAGTCGAAAAGACCTAGGTTTTCTTTTGCGTATGCTTCAAATTCTGTGCAGCCGCCGATGTGGTCTTGGTCGATGAAGATTTGTGGAACTGTATCGACAGGTTTACCAACAGTCTTCTCTAGATCAGCTTTGCTGATACCTTCAGCGTGGATGTCAACGTAACGGTAGTTGAAGTCATCGCGTTTAGCTTTAAGAGTTTCAGCATGCTCTTTTGCACGAACACAGAATGGGCAAGCAGGGCGACCAAAAATAACTACAAACATTTAATTTCTCCTAAATACGGGATGAGGCTCGTTAACTCGATTATGTTAACTATTCTTTAGTGAATGCCACTCAAAATTTCATAAAACCAACTATGCCTCAATGCCATGGGGAAATAAAGATGGAATTACCTCTTAATACAATAGGTTTTGTCTATCAGAGCAAATAATGGTCACAAAAAGGATCCATGCTGATTTCTGATGGGTATTCAGATTGATTACCCTTAATTTAAGAGTGTGAATTACCCCTAAGAATACGACATTAATCCATCTTTAATGCGACAAGTTGCACCTCGTCAAAAAAAGCGCATACAGAACGAGGCATCTTAATACTGATGCACTATATAAAGGCTAAATTCCAATAACCAAGAGTTCGCAGTTTTGTTCGGTCATAGGCGCAGGAGGCACCATGTTTCAATTTATGACATCTACAAAGATCATCTTTGGTGATGGAGCACTTTCCGCTTCATTGTCTCTCTTTAATCAATATGGCTACAGCGTGCTATTGGTTACAGGCAATACATTAGAGCGCACTTCAATTGTTACTGACTATCT
This sequence comes from Vibrio sp. 10N.247.310.98, assembly GCF_041467395.1. Lineage (NCBI taxonomy): Bacteria > Pseudomonadati > Pseudomonadota > Gammaproteobacteria > Vibrionales > Vibrionaceae > Vibrio > Vibrio sp. 10N.247.310.98. The sequence goes on from NZ_JBFSUL010000054.1 coordinate 971, forward strand.
TGATGCGCAGAGTATGCGTTATCAGCACATTGCCGTTTCCGGTGAACCTAATATCAAAATGGTTGAAGAGGCGGCTATTTCTGCTCGTCGATTTAAGCCAGATATGGTTGTCGCCATGGGGGGCGGTAGCGCCATCGATATGGGCAAAGCGTTGGCTGCGGTTTTACCTAATCAAGGCAATTTATATGACTATGTTGAAGTGGTCGGGCGTAATGTTCCTCTTAAAACCAAACCACTTCCGTTTATCGCAATTCCAACCACAGCGAGTACCGGCGCCGAGGTCACTAAAAACGCGGTGCTGAAATCAGGCCAAGACCAAGTAAAAATCAGCCTGAGAAGCCCAGACATGCTGGCCGACGTTGCGATTGTCGACCCAACCCTAACTCATGGAACCAATCTATATCTATCTGGGCGAGGTGCGATGGATGCCTTTACTCATCTAATGGAAGCCTACGTGTGTGGTGAACCGAATCCGTTAACCGATATGATTTGTGAAGAAGGGCTGCGTAAGTTGAGTGGTTCTGTGGTTAAAGCGTGTGTTTATGATGAGCCTCAAGCGCGTTCTGATCTTGCTTTCGCTTCTATGCTCGGTGGTATGGCGATAACTAATGCCAAGCTTGGCGCAGCCCATGGTTTAGCCTCCGCACTAGGAGGTAAGATTTCTGCGCCTCATAGTGTGATTACCGCGCGTTTAGCGCCGTTTGTGATGTTGGAGAACATAGCCGTTGCAAAAGAGCAGCAAAGAAGCGACATCCTAGCGCGTTATCAGCGAATCGCTCAGATAGTAACAGGTAACGTAGAAGCAATAGAAGAGGAGGCAATTTCTTGGTTATCGGAAGTGCTTGATACGCTTAAGTTACCCAACTTGCTGGAATTTGGTGTCTGTAAAGCCCAGTTTGATGAGGTGTCTGCCGACGCGCTCAAATCAGTGGCGATTAAAGGAAACCCTTTGCCGCTTAACCAAGAGAGGCTCGTGCATATTTTGAAGCAAGTATGCGAGAAGTGCAGTTGTAGAGAAGGGCATCATGAGGGAGCTTCAATGAATCAAATTGGGCAAGAGCCAGCTGTCGAGTCGAGCTTTACCATTATCAATTCTTATGCGTCCGAAAACAGCGTGGTTGAGAAGGGCAATAGTTGGACTATCTAACGGTCTTAAACTTGTTCGTTGTATAAGTCATTTTATACAGACAAATAAAAACGGAGCTCTAGGCTCCGTTTTTTTAATTCAACTTGTTCTCTGGTCATCTGTTTTCAGTTCATGACTAAGCAGATTAGAACTGAGAGTACTTCTCGTAACGTGAATCACGAAGTGACTCTTTGACGCGCTTTAGGTTCTCTCTGAAACCAGAACCACGACGTAGCGTAAAGCCTGTCGCTAGCACATCGATAACCGTCATCTGAACAACGCGACTTGCCATTGGCATGTAAACGTCAGTGTCTTCTGGAACATCCAGAGAAATAGACAACGAGCTCGCTTTATCCAGTGGAGAATCTTTTGCTGTGATAGCAATAACTGTCGCACCGTTTTCACGCGCTAAGTTTGCAATCTCAACTTGGCTTTTAGTGCGGCCAGTATGAGAGATAAGAACAATAACGTCGTTATCACTGCAGTTAATGCAGCTCATTCGTTGCATCACGATGTCTTCGAAACATGTGATTGGGATATTAAAACGAATAAACTTGTTTTGAGCATCTTTGGCGACAGCAGAAGAGGCACCCAGTCCGAAGAACGAAATGCGTTTTGCTTGAGTCAGCAAGTCAACAGCACGGTTTACTTGCATCGCGTCTAGACTGTTTTTAGCAACGTCTAGACAAGCCATAGTTGATTCGAAAATCTTATGCGTATAAGCATCTGGACCATCATCTTCTTCAACATTACGGTTCACGTAAGGTGTACCGTTTGCCAAGCTTTGAGCTAGGTGAAGTTTGAAGTCAGGGAAGCCCTTTGTGTCTAATCGACGACAGAAGCGGTTAACTGTAGGCTCACTCACGTCAGCCATTTTAGCTAAGGTAGCAATGCTAGAATGAATTGCAGTTTGAGGGGAAGCCATAATTACTTCGGCTACCTTGCGCTCAGACTTGCTGAAATTTTCCAGGTTTTTTTGTATTTTTTCTAATGTATTCATAGTGTTCACAAGGGTATAGAGAACAACTTGCTAGTTAATATCTTTTACCAGGGGGTATGGCTGAAGCAAATATCAGTAAACACAAAGCCAAATGTATATTTGGTATCGTAAATACTGCTGCGTCAAATAGATATCAAGCTAACTAGCACCATAGAGTCAGTATAAACCCAACATACTATTTACTAATACAAAAACAGGGCATGAATGCTTAAGAATATGACAAACCTCAACAAAATTTTAGAAAACTACAGAATTGGAAGAGAGTTTGAGCAAAAAGAATGCAAAATGGGTATGAACTGACAGCTTAGTTACATCAAAAAGAAAGAAATTTTCAATTTGATGCAACTAAAATTGAATGACTATGCGTTGATTTGCGTAACCAGTTTGTTGATTTTGCCCATCAAGTTTGGTGCTAGTTTAGAGATCTCACGCTGTTCTTCAAGCACTGACGAAAGAATGTCATTGCCTGTTAGTGGGTTTGCTAATACCACGCGGAAAACGATGATTGGCTGATGTACCCATGCTTCAGGGTTTAAGCGTGTACGTGACACGAAAGACTTACCTGTTTCACGCTGCTTCTTCTGAATAAACTTAGTCAGCTCATTGAGCAACTCATTCAGTTCGACACGATGTTCAGGCTCAGCTTTAAGCAGTGCCGCTTTGACTGACTCAGGGACATAGCGATAAGTCAGTAGGCAAAGCTCAGGTTCTGAAACCAGCTCGAAGTCGCTCTGAACTTTAATTAGGTCGGCAAAGTAGCGTGCTTTGTTAATGCTTTGGTCTATCAGCAGTTCATAACCTGGGCGGCTAATGATGTGCATTGCGGCGTAAACCAGCATTGCCATGCCTGAACGAGAACCTTCTAACGTATGGCTGCCTAAATCTTTTGAGCCCTTACGAAGAATGTATTGAGCATGATGTTCAATCGCAGTCATCGCATCTGGCTTCTTAAACAGAACCATACCCGCACCCATAGGGATATAAAGCTGTTTATGCGCATCAATCGTGACTGAATCCGCCAGTTCAATACCATCAAGTAGGTGACGATGATTGTTAGACATCAGAGTCGCACCGCCCCAAGCTGCATCAACGTGGAAATGACAATCGGATTCGGCACACACCTCAGCAATGTCTCTTAGCGGGTCGATATTACCGGTTTCGGTTGTACCAGCCACACCAATGACGGCGAAAGGTTTGATCTTGTTCTGCTTGAGCTGCTCGATCTTGAGTCTTAAATCATCAGTACAAATACGGTTGTCGTTATCTGTTTTAACAGACACTAGACCTTCTTGACCAATACCAAGGACATCCGCGGCTTTTTTCAGAGAGTAGTGGCCACGTTCAGAGACTAAGATGGCAAGGCCTTCGTAGTCGTAGTGCTTCATGGCTTTAAACAGGCCTTCTTTTTCTACACCTTTGAACGAACCTTGCGCTTTTAGTGCGTTGTTACGTGCAACCCAGAGCGCTGTAATGTTCGCGATGGTACCGCCAGAACAAAACGCACCTAAAGAGTGGTTTGCGCTGTGCATCCAACGAGAATAAAACTGGTCACTATCTTGATAAATCAGGCGATGTAACATGCCCAGAACTTGACGTTCTAGGGGAGTGAAAGCTTTTGAGGTCTCGATTTTTACTAGATTCTGATTCAACGCAATCATGATTTTTGAAAGCGGCATCAGGAAGTACGGCAACGCAGAGGTCATATGGCCAATAAAACTTGGCGAAGACGTGTGAACCGAATGAGACACAAGAGAATCGAGGAGATGCTCAGTATGTTCAGAAACAAACTCAGGCTGCTCTGGGATATGAGCATTTGAAAAATCTTTCTCAATTTCACGTAGCGGCTTTTCTTCAGCCACAATATGTTCACGTAAGAATTGATTCAGGTTTCGTGAAAGTTTGTCTTCAATTTGAGTGAGTGTTGAATCTGGGCCTTCAGGTACCGTGAAGATACGTAGAAGACTGTCGAAGCTAACATCTGCTGTTTTTTGTTCCGTAACCATAGCAAGCGAGTTATTTTTCTAATATTGACGCGAGCGGGACAATCTAAACGAAAACGGGAACAATGTCCCGTCTTAATTATGAAATCCAACTTCTCAAAAAAACATATTAAATGCGGGGTTATTTACACTTAATCGCTTCAAGTTTACTGATCGACTGGTTGTAACGCTGCAGCGCTGAGTCGATTTGCTTAGGGTGACTAAGCAGCTCTGCAAAGGCAGAACGTAGTTCGTAGTTTTGAGCGTGAGGCGTTGATTGGCGGTCATCGAATGTTGTTTTCGCGATTTTACCAAGCTCATCATCACGTGTTGATAGCGTTTTAATGTCGTGTTGCTCAAGTTGCAACCAACCTTCTACAGGTTGCTCTGTTGCCACTTTGCTTGAGTCGTTTACTAAGTAGTAGTGAACCGCAGCACGGTTAAGCTCAAAGTGGTGCTTACGACCTTCTAGGAACCACTCACTCACTTCTGTTAGCTCTGGATATTGCTCAGAGGTTAATGCAGCAAGGTCGGCATACCAATTCAAAGAAGCGTCGATGTACGCATCATATTTTTTTGCTTGGCACTGGTTTGTCTCAGACATTGAATCTGCTGCAAAAGAGAAAGTAGAAGTTGAAGCTAGCAGTAATGCGACGCAAAGGCGTTTCATAGTGGTTCCTTTTGTAAGTTTATTCTTTTTATAACTTTGTCGTTACAGGTTACCGTGATCGTTATTTGTTGAGCAATGACACTTAGTGTCTTTTTATTTCGGTAACTGTATCGGTGTCTTGGGCATTGGTATTCGTGTTGCATTCTAATCTAAAACAAACGCTATTCCTGCGATCTAGTTAGCAAGAGATACAAAGAACAACATCAATATCGGAACAAGCAAGCTGAGGATAAAGCCACTGACGATAGCGATAGGCACACATCTAACGCCGCCTGTTGTTTGAATGACCGGTAAGGTGAAGTCCATCGCAGTCGCACCAGCATAACCAATGGAAGTGCATGGGTAGCTGCGAATTAGCACTGGAATCAGTACCAAGGCAACTAACTCTCTTAACAGCTCAAGCATGAAAGAAGCGCCACCATAGACAGGACCAAAGGCGTCACCCATTAAGATACCAGCCAGAGAGTACCAACCAAATCCAGAAGACATTGCCAAGGCTTTGAACAGAGGGATATCTAGGATGTAAGCCGCGATTACACCACCTAACATTGAGGTGATGATAATGGTGATTGCGATAACCATACCGTGCTTGTTGAGTAAGATCTGACGAAGTGTGAGTCCGCTATTACGCAGCTGAATGCCGATAAAGAATAGAAGAACAAACAGAATCCATTCGCTTGCGGTATCAACCCAATCAAGGCCAATAGGCAGCACTAAGCCAGCGATTAGCCCTGAACCTACCACTAAGATGAGTTTTGCAGATTCCATCGCCATAGAAGAGAGGGGAAGCTTCTTCTTGCTACTGTCGGTTTTGAGTGGCAATAACTTATCAATAGCGGGCAGTGCCATTAGGTTACATACGCTTAAGCAGACAAAGAAAGTGACGGTATATAGAAGGATTGTCTGCAGGTTACTGCCTAGGTTATCGAGGGCGGCTAAGCTTAGTCCCATTAACGCCAGAATCACGTAGATCAACCGCGATGTTGAGCGGTTGATAAATTCTAATGTCTGAGCGTTCGAAATTGCAAAAAGATACCCCACGACGAGTGGCGCAAATATAAAGATCATCCCTGTAAACATGCTTTCCCCATTGCATTTACTTCATATTACACTTACTTGTAATTTAACAGTGACTTAGAAGCCGCTAGTATTGATCACGTCGCTTAGCTTTGCATTAAAATCATGCTTGCTCAAGTTGCTTAATTTATAAAGCACCTCTGCACCTGTCACGTTAAGTTCAACTTCGTGATCATCGATGTTCTCATCCTTGTTTCTGAACATCAGCAGGTGGTTAGCGATTCGAGCGATATCTAAGTAAGAGACTTCACGCTGTTCGTGGTTATTGATGGTATTGCTGCACACATCAATAAAGTCGCTGTCGAAGCCCCAACGGTTAAGCACCAATTTACTGGTAGCAGAACATTGGCCTTGGAAGATTTGTAGAGCGATGTCGTGATCTAGGTAATTGCCATTTTCGAGGTAGAGGTGGTATTCGCTAACCAAACAGAACAAACCAATATCAGCCAGTAATCCAACAAGCAGCGATTTTTCATGCTCAAGGTAACGGTATTCAGTAGGGGAGAGCTCTTTGAAGCTGTTGGTAACAAGCACCATAGTAGCGCCCAGCTCTTTTGATACAGAAGCGCTCTGAACCAATACCTTATTACATTCTTTACTGAGGTTGACTGAGTGTTTGAGTTGCTCAATAGCCTGAGCCGTCACGATGTCACGTACTCTTAATATGCCAAGGCGCGACACCGCCGTCATAATATCAACACAAGTAATATTACGTCGGTTAAAGACGACAGAGTTAGCCACACGAATGACAATAGCAGCGAGGCCTGGGTCTTCGAGTAAGCACTCGGCAACGTCAGCAATCCCAGTTGATTCAAGGGTACAAAGCGATTGAATCTTCAGTACAACGTTAGGGATAGGAGGAAGTGTTATTTTTCCCGCTGAGATAGAATGTCCAACAAGTTGGGCAAACTCTGATTCTAGACCCTTTAAGAGAAGAGTCTTATTTTGAGGTAGCCAGAAAAACGATAAATGATTCATATAAAAAGTAAAAACAGGTCTGTCCTGCCATTTTACAAGCCACGATGCTGCGAGGCAATACTCACCCGTCTACATAACCTTTAATAATTTGAACCGGTGTATCACTAGGTGTCCAAATTCAAGCATGGTTTGATAGTTTACTGTGAAGTCAATCATGAAAAACCGGAATACTCAATTGATTGATGTGAACTAAGTCCAGACTTATTTTTCTTTTCGAAGTATGATTTATTTAAAGGTGAAAAACGAAACCATAATATTCACCTATAGAATAACAAAATAGATTTAAAATTTTCGCATAACAAGCTGCTTGTCTGGTGATCAACCTAATCGGGGTAATTTGATTAAGGATCAACGGATATGACCGAGACAGCATTTATTAATTACGTGAATCAATTTGGTGAGCATCAAAAACGTTCTATGTTCGGAGGTATTGGCCTCTTTCAAAATGACGCTATGTTCGCTTTATTGAGTGAAGGTTGTTTATTCATTAGAGGTGGAAAATCATTAGATAAAAAACTGACCGATCTTGATTGTGAAAAGTATCGTCATGTAAAGAAGCAGACAACAGCAACCGTAAACTATTACGACATTACGGATCTGTTTACCTGTGAACATCCTGAATTGGATAGTATTATTCGTACTTCAATCGATAATTCAATTCAGCAGCGTAGCTTCAAGAAGTCATCAGCTAGCCGTAGATTAAGAGATCTACCAAACATGCAGCTTACGTTAGAGCGCATGGTTAAAAAGGCGGGTGTGGATGATGTTTCAATGTTTATGCAGTTGGGCGCACCTGAAGTGTTTAATAAGGTTCGCGAAGCGTACGGAAACGATGTTGACCTAAAACTACTTTGGAAATTTGCGGGTGCAATTGATGGTATTCACTGGAAACTATTACAAGAGCCACGCAAGCAGCAATTACTAAAGAGCTGCCACTAAAGAAGTTTACCTTATATGCTTAAGATTACTGTTAATAAATAAAAACCGAGGAATGTCCTCGGTTTTTTTGTTTCTGTCTTAGCCGGATTTCTTAAAAGACTAAGTATCAAAAGGCTAAGTGCTCATAGATAGCTTATTTGCTAGGGCTTGAGCTTTAAGTATTAGTACTTGAAGCGAGCAGTGAACATAAGTTGGTCACCGTAGAAGTCGTTAATACGAGCTTCAGCACCTAAAGAGAAAAGCTCTGTAGAGTGGAAACGCGCGTAAACAGAACCTGTCCAATCATCGTTGTCATCGATAGAAACGTAACCACCTTTACCACCAACTTCTAGTTGTGGACCAAGCCATTGGCGAACACCAATGTTGATTTCCATACCGATATCAGTAGAGCTTGAGTTCTCAGGTTGAACGATACGAGCTAGCATTTCACCTGTTAGGTCTGCCCAGTTGTTTAATGGAGCGTGGAAACCAAGACCTACAGCTGAGTCGTAATCGCTTTCAAATTCTGAATCGATACGTGCTATAGCGTGAGCGTTCGGGTGAATGGACTTACTGAACGCACCACCAAATGTTACTGGGCTAGCACCGATACGTGCTTCAAAGTAATCATAGTTAAAGTTGCTCATTACCTGTGGTTGTTCATCAACAGCTAGTGCTTGACCAGAAGCCAATAGCATAGCGGTAGTAAGTAGAATTTTGCGCATAACGACCGTAAACCTATATTAGTGTTAATTCCTTTGGTTTGAGACAAATCGGCAAACCATAAACATTGAGACAGTTTAATCTAACTCACGGAAAAGTAATCCTTTAAAATGTAAAACCTTACTCATTTAGTTAAAAAACAAGCAAATTAAGGATCAGTATGTAACGGAGATCTCATGTTTAGGGCGAATGAGAAAAATAGACGAGCGAATTATCCAAAATTTGTATACATTCGGAAGGTTTTTATATCGGATGACGCTATTCTCAGTATCCATTAACCAATCAGTGCTATTCACCAAAACTGGTGCGTTTATCCGCCATTGAAGTCAGTATGCGCTCGGTATCTAAGATGGAAGTCCAGTTTAGCAATTGCTTGTCGTTGGCAATGACATAGTCAGTCAATTGTTGAGTAATCGTGTCTCTCAGTTGATCGCCTTGCCAAGGTTTTGAAATATAGAAATCAAGTGCAGCGTTGTTAATGGCCGTGACGGTATCTTCCAGCCCAGCTTGCCCTGTGAGCAGCAGCTTACGTGTTGGTTTCGTCGCGTCGTGTTGGTTGAGTTCGATCAGAAAATCGATGCCGGTCTTTTCTGGCATGATGTGGTCGCACAAGATTAACGCGAGCTTAATACCATCTTGTCCCATTTCTTTGATTACTTGCTTGGCTTCATCGACCGACTCTGCACCTTCAACCAGAAAGTTCTCTTCAAATATCGCCAAGTCCTGAAGGACACTATTGAGAACTTCAGGTTCATCATCGACACATAAAATTAGGTACTTATTCATGAGGTGCTCCTTCTTGTTTGAATGGAAGCCACACTTGCATGTTTGTATGGCTGCCTACCTCTGACTCCACCAAAATAAACCCTTGATGAGCCGAAACGATTTGTTGAGAAATGGATAACCCAATCCCTAAACCAAAGTTGCCTTCTTTTTTAGTCGTGAAATTTGGGTTGAAAATGGTGTTGATGTCTTCTTTGGCAATGCCGTGGCCAGTATCGGAGATTTGCACCACAAGAAACGCGTCGTCGCCTTTTGTCTGTTGAGAAGTGGTGATGGTCACTTTTCCTCGTTCAGATAGGGCATCGAGCGCATTGGAGATAAGGTTGGTCCACACTTGTTGCAGCGAGAGCGACTGGCACAATAAAGGCGGTAAGTCGGTATCGTAATGCTTTTCGAGTTGGTGGTGTTTAAGCCTGTTTTCGAAGATCACTAAGGTATCTTCAAGCCCTTCGCGGATATCTGTGTAGTGGCGAACTTCTTCATCTTCTCTAGCATAGCTTTTTAAGCTTTTGACCATATCGGCAATACGCTTGCTGCACACTTGAATTGAGCGGATAGAGTTTCCAACATAATGGTAATGCTCTAAGTCATTGAGCAGCTCTTTGCCTGCGACAGGGGACGCCTTTAATGTGTTTAGAACCGTAGAGTCTTGGCTTAGGTTTAGTCTCACGGCTTTTTTTGCTAAAGCACGGTCATTAATCGTCGACGTAAGATGCTTTACGAGCTGTCTTTCTTGGGCTGTTGATAGTGGCTTAGCTAACTTTGAATGTGCCAGTACGTCAGTCCCTTTATTGGACTCTGGAACGGATAGGTTTGCCAATATTTGGTCGAGATGGTCTGACAGAGTTTCGATGCTTCTTAATATGGCAGCAATCGGGTTATTCAGCTCATGTGCGACTCCCGCGACTAGCTGCCCGAGCATCGCCATTTTCTCTTTCTCGATCAGTTGTTGATGTGCAGACTCTAATGATTCTAGTGTCTGCTGCAGTTTGATCTTATTGGTGATGCTGCGTTGCAAACGTCGATTAAAATGACGGAGCAATAGATTGGTAAATAAAGGCAGCAGGGTATTGTTTGAATGCATCACCTGAGCAAAGCTATCTTTATCCAGTTTGATAACGCGAGTCTGCGTTAGGGTGATCGCCGTAGAAAACGAAGGCTCGCCTGTTACAAATGACATCCCGCCAACAATGTTCCCTTTGGAGTGACGTACCACTTCCCGCTGTTGCCCAAGTTCATCTTTCTTATAAAGAGCTGCTTCACCCTCAATGATCAGCCATAAAAAGCGATTGTCTTCGCCTTCCACAGTGAGTAGATGCTCGGGGGAATAGTCACGAATGGCCTTAGTTTTGTCATCTTTTGAAAACACATCTTGTAAGGCACTGACGACACGTTCTGCAAGGGCATTATCAGAAAGCTGGTGGTAGTCGTGAATGAAACCCGATTGGAAAGAGTGAATCTTTTGCTCAATGTGCGCTCTGAGTAAGCGTTGTTGATCCAATGCATCGCTGTAAGAGAGCAGGTTTTCTGAGTCGTATTGGATAACAAAAGAGGTCAGCTCTTTTTGCGCTGATTTGAACAGAACCTGATCTTGAACCGGTTTGGTTAAACAGTGGTTGAGCCTACCTTCATTCACAGCGGTTAAAATGGATTGAATGTCTGACGAAGCGCTGACTAATATCGTTCTTGCGGTATTACTATGGGGCAGCTGTTGAAGTTCAATCAGGAATTGCACGCCATTAAATTCAGAATGATGATGAGTGATCACCAAGGCAACGGTTTGGTTGTGATCATGAATATCTTCTAATGCGTGATGTGCGTCTTCTATGTTCTCGGCAGTATAAATATCGAATACAGAAGCCAACGGAGCCAGCTCCGAACGTATTCTTTCAATGCTAACCGGATTATTGTCCAAACAGATAACAGCGTATTGATTCACAGCTCAACCTTAATAGTAGCGACGTCTTTAGCCTAGCAAGAACCGCCGAATAAGGATGAGAGCTAGCCGTTAATTTATTGAGGCAATTGAAGTATCGAGCAATAGACTGATTTAACTCAATGTTTCTTGTTTGCTACTGATGGGTTAGACTAAAAAAAATAGACACGTGTAGAAAGAGAACTCATGGAACAGTTAAGAAAAATTGGTGCTATTGGCGGAGCAATCTCACTGGCACTTTGTTGGCCGCTAGCGGTTGGGCAAATTGGGCAAAATGCGATTACCGATGGCGTTGCAAAGCTTAACAATTCAAGCATTCAAGCTGAGATCGTGGAATACGATAGAGGTTACTTGTCTTCCAACGTAACCACTCGTTTAACTGTGACGGATGAAAACCTGAAAGAGCAACTTGCGATTGATGGGTTGCCGAGTGAGTTTGTCATAAATAGTGCGGTTAGCCATGGTTTGGTGAGTCTAAATGCACTGTCGACGTTTGAGAATACCGATATTCTGCCTTTAACTCTGACCACTAGTACTGAGCTAAACGGCAACACTGACTTTAACTTTGAGTTAAGCCAGTTCAATCATCAAGGTTCTGATGAGAATGGGACTTCGGTCTCGATCACTAAATCGAATCTTTCTGGCCATGCGACTGTTTTAGGCCAAGTTGATTACGAGCTTTCAATCCCTTCAGTTCAAATTGATTTTGAAACCGGTGAAGAGGTAACGCTGTCTAATCTGAAAGGTGTGGGTTCAGGCCAACAAGCGAAAGGCTACTGGTTAGGTACTCAGAATTTTACTATCGATAGCTTCTTGGTTTCAGATTCTGCAATGCAGCCTTTCATGACCATTGAAAATTCTAAGTACGATTTTGAATCACATCTAGATGAAGCAACTAAACGTCTGCGCAGTAATCTCAAGTTGGATATCGCCAATATCGAGACCAACGAAGGTCAAGTGAATAACTTAAACGTCGATTTCGAAATGGCGAAACTGGACAGTGAATCGTTTGAGAAGATCTTTGAAATCTACCAATCAAATCCGGTTCTGACTCAAGATGATGTTGCAGAGATCATTCCATTTATCGATATCCTGTTTGCTAAAGGTTTCGACCTTTCAATGAACAACATGTCGTTAGAGTTAGGTAAGGGACAGTTCGAATCTAAGTGGTTGGTGAGCGTGCCGGAAGGGACCGAAAACATCAGCAGCAACCCTTCGATGATCATGCCTGCATTAACGGGCAACGTTCACTCTAGCTTCTCAAATGAACTTGTTGAAGAGTATCCATTCATCCGTGAAGGTATCGATGAATTGCTTGTGATGGAAATGATCAAGGAAACAGACAGTGGTTATGAAATCAGCGCTGACTTAGAAAATGGAAACCTAGTGTTCGAAAATGGACAAGAAATTCCATTAATCGCTCTACTTATGCCGGTTTTTGTTCAATAAACAGAGCAGGCGTGAATACTGATAGGGTGATTTAGCAGGTTAAGCTTAAACATTTTATACGGTACAAAACAAAAGAGGTCTTAAGACCTCTTTTGTTGTTTTTATGTTGGGTAAAACATGGTATTACTTGCATAGTTATTATTTAGCAGGAGCAATCATCCCCATGGAACTTACATTAGATAACGTATTCAACTTCAGTGCTGGCCCAGCTGCACTGCCTAAACCGGTAATGAAACAAGCGCAAGCGGACTTTATTGATTGGAATGGTTTAGGGACTTCCGTGATGGAAATCAGCCATCGCAGCAAGGAATTTATTCAAGTTGCTGACGAGTCCGAACAGGACCTACGTGATCTTCTGAACATCCCAGACAACTACAAAGTTCTTTTCTGTCAGGGGGGCGCTCGTGCTCAATTCGCTGCTGTTCCTCTAAACCTTTTAGGTGATGCGACGAAAGCGACTTACATTGATGCGGGTTACTGGGCAGAAAGTGCAGTGACTGAAGCGAGCAAATATTGCGAAATCGATGTATTCAACGCGAAGACGTCAATTGATGGTAAAGCAGCGGTTGTTCCAGCTAAAGATTGGAAAATTGACCCGGAAGCTGCGTATGTACATTTCTGTCCGAATGAAACCATCGATGGTATTGAAATCAGCGAGCTTCCTCAAACGGATAAGCCAATCGTAGCGGATATGTCATCTAACATTCTGTCTCGTAAGATTGATGTGTCTCAGTACGGTGTTATCTACGCGGGCGCGCAAAAGAATATCGGCCCTGCGGGTATCTGCATTGCAATCGTACGTGATGATCTACTCGAACTCGCAAACGACGTGTTGCCGAGTATTCTGAACTACAAAGTACTTGCTGAAAAAGACTCAATGTTCAACACACCACCAACGTACGCTTGGTACCTATCAGGCCTTGTGTTCAAGTGGCTGAAAGCTCAAGGTGGCGTTGAAGCGATGGAGTTGGTGAACAAAGAGAAAGCAGCGCTGCTTTACGATGCAATCGATAGCTCAGCTTTCTACAAAAACGATGTTCACACTGCAAACCGTTCTAGAATGAACGTGCCGTTCCAACTGGCGAAACCTGAGTTAGATGGCAAGTTCCTAGAATTGGCTGATGCTGCAGGTCTGAAATCACTGAAAGGCCATAGAGCAGTAGGTGGAATGAGAGCTTCACTTTACAACGCAATGTCTCTGGAAGGCGTTCAAGCGCTGGTTAGCTTCATGAAAGATTTCGAAGAGAAATACGCTTAATCGATGATAGGGCTTTGACTGATAAATTGCTTATTTGATTTTTATTGTGTCGAATGCACCGAACGAGATAGATGCCGCTTTTGCGGCATTTTTTTTGTCGTTAATAATAAAGGGTATGGTATGTTGATTTATTGTAAGAACAGTCATCCGGAGATATGACGGATGTATCAGAATGAGCAGACCTTTCTCTTAAAGCGAGAGTATCAACTGTTATTTAGGCACTTTTTACTATATAACGTGTCGCCCAAAGCTAGGTCTCTAATCATGAGCAGTGAGCGATAAGCCGCATCGCCCGGTTTATTGATGGGCGATTAAAATCCAACGTCTAATTTTTACCACAAGGAACCAAGTGTGAGGTTATTGAGTCTATTTGCGATGCTATTTCCGGCCGTTGCTTGTTCGTCCACACTTGAAATATGGGCTGGTATTAATTATGAAACGGCCGATTATGTAAAAGAACATATCGAAGCGACGACTGATCATCGTGTAGAAATTCGTTCGTTTGACGTCAACAGTATTCGTTCTGAACTGCTTGTTGCTGATCCTAGAGACAATACCTTTCCCGACGCCATCTGGGTTCCTTCTGACTTCTTAGGTCTAACTGAATATATCGATTTAGCGACGCTTCCTGATGCTTGGGTCGATACCCAACGCTATGAGAAAAAAGCGCTCGATGCAGTGGTCATCAACGGTGAGCTTAAGGCGTTACCGGTTGGTATTGGAAACCAAGTCGTTCTGTATTCGAGCAAGCCTCAAGCGCAAGTCGTGACATGGGAGAGCCTAATTGAACGCTCTGCTCAGTCCGATCAAGTGAGCGTGCTTTTTCCCAATCCAAACATGTACTTCTATCTAGCTTTCTATCAGCTTTTTTCTGAAGACTTATTATCGTCGAAGAATGTTAATGGTGAAGGGTTAGTTGCTATCTTTGATTTCATCGACATGTTGCAGCAGAAAAAAGTCATCGAATCATCGTGCAGCGATATTTGCGCGAGGCAGAGGTTCATCAATGGGGAAGTCGAGTTTTTGATTGACGGTGATTGGGCGTTCAGCGAACTCGATGCCGCCTTTGGTCGAGATTTGTACATCAATTCGTTGCCGACCTATCGTGGTGAAAGTATGTCTTCATTTAGTGGCGCAAAGGTTTTTGCTGTCACGGAAAAAGGCATGCAAAACCCAGATAAGAAATTGGCTTTGAAAGAAGTCGTTCAATACCTGCAATCAAACAGTTTCACCTCTTTAGCTCACTCGAGTGCCATGGTTTCGCCGTTTTATGAGGTTAATCAACGCCGTGTTGAGGAAGGTAACCAGACACTTTCAAATATGTACGATGAGTTTCAAGCATCGCAAATGATGTCGAGTGACTACAAGATGGCGATCGTTTGGGAGGCATCGGCTCGGGCGTATCAGCGTTACAAGTCAGGGATGCCAAAGAGTGAACTGCATAAATTTTACAATGATTTTGTTCAATATTACTCGGCGAATATGAGGGTAAGAGATTGAAGCTATCATTAAAATACACCATGGGCTTGGTGTTGCTGGCTTGCTCAATGCTTCCTGTTTACCTAGCGGGACAGTTGATTCTCAATAAACAAAACCAAAGTTCTTTAGAGCAAAAAGAAACCAAGCTGGACAACTCTACGACCGGTATTCGTCAAACCGTACAAGAGCAAATTAAGCTGACGGCGAGCCTAACTCAATGGTATTCGCATGACCGATCATTGATTAAAGCGGGTGGTAATATCTTTTTCTCGAGTGTTGTTTGGGACAAGATGGATAGCTTCAATGCGCTAGCGGAGAGTGTGTCCGCGACTTATATTCTGGACCAAAACTGGAAGCCCATTTATGACAGCAAAGGCAGCTTGTACCATTTTGAGCAGAGCCAGTTATTAGAAAGCTTGAAGCGTCCTCAATCGGTTTATGGGCAAGGGAAATTGTTCCACACCGAGTTTACCGAAACTGAAGTGGCGGATAATGCCGCTGCAGGTATCGCTTTTGTCGCGCCGATTTTACCTTATCGTTTGATAGAAGGTTCTACATACACGCCGCAGGGTTATCTTGTGGTTCTTATGGGGTATGACAGACTTAAGACTAAAGTGACGCCTTTCCTTTATCAAAATGAGTCGGTTGAGTTTAACTATATTGATTCAACGGATGCTCAATCTTCTGAACAAAGTGCGAACATTATCTCTATCGACAGCACATTCTTTACCGACAAATTGGTACTGAACGTCAAACATCATATTTCCGACAGTGAGCGTTTATTAGAGATGCAACAAGCTCAGGTGGTCTTTGTCAGAATATTGGTGGCGACGCTTGCCATCTCGATTGTGTTTGCTCTGTTCCTAAGCCGCTGGTTCTCAGGGCAGTTAAACTTGTTGGCTGAATCTGTTACGTCGTATTCGCATAACCAGTCACCGACTCATAGTGTGGATGAACATCGTTTTACAGAGTTCGTCACGCTGAGTCGTTTATTGGAAACCATGTGGGGTCGTATACAATGCCAAGTCCGTGAACTGACCGAAAGCAACGATAAACTCGAAAGGTTTAATGTTCTGCTAGAGGACTTAGTTGAAGAGAAAACCAGCAAGTTAACGTATTCGCTCGCGCGTGAAGAATCCCAGAAGCATCGTATTTTGAAGATCGTTCAGTTTGCATCATCAAGACACGCGGCTGAATATCGGTTGATTCCTCAAATGGTCGATCAAGAGTTAAAGACATTACTTGTTCAACATTCGATTCAGTTTCATTTTAACCGGACTGGCGAGGCTGACCTGATACTCTGTGACTCACAGGGGACGGCGATCGGGTATTTTTGTTCAAGTTCATTTGATGTCCTCAGTGAAGAAGATCTTCTGATTTTTGACATGTACCAAAAACAGTTAGCTGGTTGGCTAGAGCTCGAAAATATTACACGGATTAACATGCCGACTGGCTGTTTGAATCGTAAAGCTTTTAATGAAGATCTCGAATTCAGTAAACGCAGCATTAACGACAATCAAAATCAGATTTCTTTGATCATTATTGATATCAATGGCTTGAAAACGACCAATGATGTTCATGGACATGAGATCGGGGATGAGCTGATACAGCGCTGCGTACACGTAATCAGCCACGAATTGACACCTGCCAGTAATCTATACCGTTTGGGTGGAGATGAATTTGCGGTGCTTACCTTAACGTCTGGTGAGTCGAGTTCGCTCAATGTCGCAAAGATGACTGAGCAGTTGTACATTGCTCAGGAGCAACAGGCAATCGAGACTAAAGCGGGTATCTCTATTCCTGTCAGATTCTCGATTGGTGCAGCCTCTAGTGATTCAACAGACGTTGAGCAATTGTTCTCAGTCGCTGATGAGAATATGTATCAGCAAAAGCGTCTTTATTACCAAACGTTGTCTGTGGTTGGGAAGTAATAATGCCAATCACGCTGACAAATAGCGATCACGATTTTCGACGTCCATTAGAGCGGAACTGCTGCGGTGTGACGTTATAATATGTTTAAACGCTTATGGGAAATGCGCTTAGTTGGGCCAACCGTTGCTTAAACACAGACGATAAAAATGAAAAAGCCCACCAATGGAAGTTGATGGGCTTTGTGTTTGTATTTAGCTTACGTAACTCAGCTAGAGCCAGAAACTCTTCAGAGGCATCTCAGAGTCAAAGTGATGAGCAATTTGCGCTTGGAGTAGCTCAGCGGTCGCAATAGCGTCAGTTAATGCATGATGCGGCGTGTAGTCGGGCAGATGGTATCGACGACGACTCTGACCCAGTCTCACTGAAGCTGGCTTCTTACCTTTCAGCTTGTTCCACAAGCCGCCAGCCAGTTTATTTTGGATCTGAGATTCAATCTCCAGCGTGTCGAGGACTGGGAACTCAATGCCTTCACCGAGTCGCACTTTCAATGCATTGTCCAAAAAGTCACGTTCGATACGACGATAGTGAACCACAGGGATATGTCCCGCCATTGATTCTAAGATCTCGCCCAACACTTCGCTAAGGTCTGGCGCATCAATGATGTCATTGTGAGTGATGCCATGAATCACGACAGACTCTTCTTCAAGTTTCTGTTTTGGTCTTAGAGTCCAGTGTTTGGCTTGTCGCAAGTAGATGCGATTGAGCGTAAATGGCACTAAACCAATGGTAATGATGCCGTCTTTGTTTGGGTTTAACCCCGTTGTCTCAAAGTCGACAGCCAAAAACATCACTTCTGAAAGTGGCGTATCAGGCGCAGGAAGAGGCTGGCTATAAAAGTGCTTTAAGCGCTCGTCTCTCGCTCGTTCAAGCTTCTGAGCAAACTTAAATGGCCAATCGACCGCAGGTGATCTGAATAGTTTGTTCATAGGCCCTACTTAAACTTGTTGCTGGCTTGATAACGGAACTTAAGGAAGTTTTGCGCATTACTTAATATTTGGAATGCATCCTTTAGGTTACGTCGTTCGAAGTCAGACAGGTTCTCTGGCTCGATGTTGTTATCAGGCTCGATGTTGTTGTCGACATCGTGTGCTTGGTGGCGAATACGAACCAGAGAGATAAACTCCATCGCATCTTTCAAATCTTGAGCTCGGCCTTTTGGCAGAATACCGGCGTCAATAATGTCATCTAAGCGTTCGAACGAGTTCTTAGAGCGAGACGCTACCGCGAGCGAGTGAACACGAATCAAATCGGCGAGTGGCGCAGTACCACGACGCTTAAGGTTGATAGAGTTGTTGTGACGGCCATCTTTCTCCATCACGAAATCTTTGAAGAAGCCGAGCGGAGGTGTACGGTTGAGTGCGTTACGTGCAAGGCACGCCAAGAAGCGATTGTTCTTACGTGCGCGTCGAACAATAAAGCTGTTCAATTGCTCGGCCCATTTCAGACGACCATAAACGCCATCTAAGTCGAAGAAGATTGAAGCATTTAACAGTGCTTTCGGGTTTGGATCATCAATCCAATCGGCAAAGCACTCTTCCCATTGTCGACGAGTCATACGCCACGTTGGGTTAGTCGCCATGATATCGCCAGTACAATACACATAGCCACACTGATCTAAGCCATCACAAATAAAGGTCGACAGCTCCTCAAAGTATTTACCGTGCTTTTTCTCGTCGTAGGTATCATCAAGAATGATTGCGTTATCTTGGTCGGTAACCAGCAGCTGCTCATCACGCCCCATAGAGCCCAGTGCGAGGAAACAGTAAGGAATAGGCGACTTGCCCAATTTCTCTTCGCCCAGTTCGATAATTCGCTGCTTAAAGCTACGACCAATTACCGACATTGCAGTACCCACCATGTGGGCGTTGGCATCTTCGTTAACTAAGCGCACAAAGCTGTCTTTTACTTGCTCGGAAAGCACCTTCAGATCTTCGATACTTTGTTGCTGGAAGATACTACTTACCAATAACAGCGAGTTTTGAGACTCATAACGAACAATATCGGTCGCTTCGATAATACCAATCGGCTTCTTATCTTTAAGCACTGGTAAATGATGCACGTTATAGCGAAGCATGGTCATCATAGCTTCGTATACGTAAGCATTGTGATCGAGAGAGATAACCTCAGGTGTCATTACGCTAGAGACTTCATCCGATGGGTCAAGCCCTTCAGCTAAAACGCGAGTACATAAATCTCGGTCGGTGATGATGCCAATCACGGGTGTTGAGTCATCTTCATCATCTTCAACGATTTCTGGATCAATGATCAGCAGGGAAGAGACATTGTCTTCGGCCATCATAGTCGCGGCTTGCTGAATCGTGCGCGTTTTTTCGATCATTGGCGCTTCGCTAGTCAGTAGCGTTTTTACCTTGGATGTCGTGAGATCGTTGGCATCGTTATTACTTGAGTTTGCTTGGCGAAGACGGGCGTTGTCTTCTACTTCTACGAAATCTGCAAAGGAGTCGTAGTTGTCGTAGAGCTCTTGGAAAATTGGCTCAGGAATGCAGTAGAGAAGAGTATCTTCGGTCGCTTTTACTGGGAAACGAACCTTGTTGTTGGTCAGTAGACCCATTTGCCCGAACAAGTGGCCTTCATCAAGGCGGTTATAGAGTTCGCCTTTACGACGGTAGACTTCGACTTCGCCACTTCGAACGATGTATAAGTCATGAATTTGATCACCAAAGTGAATGATAGGGGTATCTTGGCGGTAATAAGAAATTTCCACGCTACTGGTCACTTTCGCCAACATCTCCTCAGGGAGTTCTGTGAAAGGGGGGTATTGTGCCAGAAAGTTTTGAATCTCTAATAACTCAGCATCCATAATGATCATCCATTGGTTTGTATGATTTCATGGTACAACATTTGATAATATTTTGCCGTCACAAATCAATCTGTGAGCTAAAACCTTTTTAAAGTCTTATGGATAGACTAACCTTTCAATTAATGGAGTGACAGTTTAAGGATGATAGGAATGTCGAAGTGGAAGCTTAGTTTTGTATCTGCGGTTTTTATGTTTTCTCCAAGTTTGTGGGCGGACACTAACGCGGTGGATATTTTGGATTACGACCATATTTATGCCACCGCGCATTCGGGCAGTTTAAATGAAGATGCAGGCAGTAATAACAATGCCTCGTCGTATGGATTAGGCGTCAGTTACGCGATGACGGATGATTGGTTGTTGCTGGGAGACTATAGCGCACGCTTCATTCACCCTGATGACACCACAACTCGAATTGATACACTGATGCCAGGTGTTGGTTACCGTTACAGCATTAAGAAAGATTTAGATATAGTGGCTTACTACCTGCTTGGTATCACAAAAGGTAAGGTTGAAGATAATGACACCAACCGAACTGAATCTTCAGACACTGAGTTCATCCAAGGGGTAAAAGCTGAGCTTAACTATGGCTTTGCGAAACGTTGGATAGCTAACGGGAGTGTGCAAGTGAATCGAAGTGACCTGTTTGATGAAGAGGTCTATCACTTAGGTTTACGTTATCTAGTGACCAATAAGTTTGCGATTGGTGGGTCATATCAACATCGAGATGGTGAAGGTAAAATTCGTAGCGAGCGTACTCACGAGCTAGGAGTGGAATTTTTCCTAGAGTATTAGCCAGTAACGAAAAGGCTAAGTGCACTAATAGCTCTTATATACAAAGAGACAGACACAAAAAAGCCAGCTTAATTGCTGGCTTTTACACATCTATTGGTCTGCAAATACAGGTTTCGCTTTTCGATTAAAGAACCGCAGCGATACCTTTACATAGAGGACCCATGTTTGACTTAGTCATACCAGCAACACTGATACGGCCAGAACCAACAATGTAGATTGCGAATTCGTCTTTTAGGCGAGTTACTTGCTCTTTGCTTAGACCTGAGAACGAGAACATGCCGTTTTGACGTTCGATGAATGTGAAGTCTGCATCAACACCTTCTGATTTCAGTGTCGTTACGAATAGTTCACGCATCTCTTGGATACGGTCACGCATTTCTGCCACTTCTGCTTCCCATTCAGCACGTAGATCAGCATCACCAAGGATGTGAGTAACGACAGCACTGCCGTGGGCTGGTGGGTTAGAGTAGATAGAGCGGATAATGCTCTTAACTTGAGAGAATGCTGTCGTTGCTACGTCTGCTGATTCAGCAACCAGAGTGAATGCACCAACACGCTCGTTGTACAAGCCGAAGTTCTTAGAGAACGAGCTAGCAACAAGGATCTCTTTGTTGTATTGAGCAAAAATACGTAGGCCAGCAGCATCTTCTTCAACGCCTTTTGCAAAACCTTGGTAAGCAAAATCGAATAGAGGAAGCAGTTTCTTCTCAGCAACCAGTTTAGCAAGAACTTCCCACTCTTCAGTTGTTGGGTCGATACCTGTTGGGTTGTGACAGCAGCCGTGAAGAAGAACGATATCGCCTTCAGAAGCTTTCTCTAGGTCAGCAACCATGCCTGCGAAGTCTTTGTCTTTAGTTTCAGCGTTGTAGTAGCTGTATTGAGCAGTTTCGATACCCGCAGCTGCGAAAACGCCGTTGTGGTTAGCCCAAGTTGGGTTACTGATCCAGATTTTCACTTCGCCCAGTTGGCGCTTGATGAATTCACCCGCTACGCGAAGTGCACCTGTACCACCTGGAGCTTGTGCTGTTTTAGCGCGTTGAGATGCAACGATCTCTGCGTCTGAACCGAAAAGAAGTTTCTGAACCGCTAGACCGTATTCAGCTGTACCTTCAATCGTTAGGTAAGATTTGGTTTTTTCGTTTTCAAGAAGTGCAGCTTCTGCTTTCTTTACTGTTTTAAGTACTGGTGTTTGACCATCTTCATTTTTGTAGATGCCAACGCCAAGGTTGATTTTCTCTGCACGAGAGTCTTTTTTAAACTCTTCAGTAAGGCCGAGGATAGGATCGGCGGGAGCAGCTAACACTTTTTCAAACATAATCTTCATCCATGTCAATTGAGAGGGGATAGTATCTATGGGTAGTTATACCTGTATGGAATTTTTAAGACAATACGAAGTGAACAGAAAGACCAAAAAAAATCCATTTCAATCAGATTTATTGACTAAAGAGGATATTTGATAACAAAACACCCTACGGATTAACCTATAGGGTGCAAGAAGTTAGTGGATTTTGAATAGATTACGCAGGTTGAGCAATAAAGCTTTCGCGCTCGAGTTCACTCGCTACATTTTTGCCATCTTTGTAGGTCGCAGCAATTGAAACAAACGCTTGTTCGACGACCAGAAAAGCTTGGACAACTTGCGGATCAAAATGCGTCCCATTGCCCTTTAAGATGATCTGTTTAGCTTGTTCATGAGTAAAGGGTGGCTTGTAGACTCGCTTCGAGATGAGCGCATCATAAACATCAGCTAATGCCATTAAACGGCCAGATAACGGGATATCTTCACCAGACAACTGATTAGGATAACCACTGCCATTCCATTTCTCGTGGTGAGTCAGAGATATCTCCTTTGCGACTCTTAAGAAAGAGCTACTTCCCAACTGCTTTTCTGCAATAGATAACGCTTCAGCCCCAATCGCGGGGTGACCTTTCATTATCTCAAACTCTTCGTCCGTCAATTTGCCCGGCTTCAATAACACACTATCAGGAACACCTACTTTGCCCACGTCGTGCAAAGGCGCAGATTTGTAGAGCAACTCGATGTAGTTTGGAGTTAACAAGCTTGAGTGGGTTTCTGATTTGCTGAGCTCTTGTGCGAGTACCTTGACGTACTCTTGAGTTCTTAGGATATGTGCGCCCGTTTCATTGTCTCGAGATTCAGCCAATGCCGATAAGCTCACAATGGCCACGTCACGTGTGGTTTTCACTTCGTTTTGCGCGGTTTCAAGGCTATCAAGCATGGTATTGGTCATTGATGCCATTGAGCCTAGCTCGTTGTAAGCGAAAATAGGTAAGCGAACGCCTTGCTCGCCATTGGTGACTTTGTTTAATGCGTGCTCTTGGCTTAGGAGAATACGCTTAATTAGCTTACTCCAAAGCGTCATGATGGTTATCGCGTAGCCACCCAGTACCACAGCCAAATAAATAAACTCTTTGATCACGCTGATCTTGCCGGTGCCATCCAATAAGCGGTCAGGGTTGTGTTCTAGCCAGAAGATGTCTTTAACGGCAATCATCGTCAACATAGTCGTCAGTGTTACCAGAAGCACGATAACCAAGCCTATCATCTGCTTGACCAGTGAACTTCTTTCACCAACCAGTTGGAAGTCGAATTGTCCAGTCGTCTCCATTTTATCCATTTGGCTGAGCTTGGCATTCAATTGAAGAATGGTTCCGGTAAATAAGCCGAATAGACTCATGCCAAACAGCACCTTCAAATTACTATCTATGGTGAATTCATAGCTTAAGTTGTAGTAGAGCGCGAAAGGCACACTTGCAGCAAAAAATAGCAGGGTATCGAGTTGCGCGAATCGGCCTTGCTTGACCAAGGTATGTTGCGCCAATGGGTAACGACGTGCGAGCCATAATAAGATAAACACAATACTGACTTGTGTGAAAATCTCTAACGTCGTTAAGCTATCGAGCATAGGGCACACCCGACTGCCATAGGTGCCAAACAGCACGCCAGCAATGACGTATAACTTAGTCGTTAGCGATTGATTGTAATTTGAAGTATCCATCGGTAAGCCTTTGTTCTCATTCTTATTAGATTTACGCATTCATTGATTCACGACTTTAGAATTGCGAATGATTAGCATAAGTGACGTGAATAAGACCGGGAATTCTATCGATAGCTTTCGTGGATTGATACAAGAAACTGGTTTGTGTTAGAGATTTGTTAGCTAGGTGGGGGTTATTGCAGCATTTTTATGAAGATACTTGAATAGCCTCGGTCGAGGTTCGAGGCTATTCAGTCTGTGTACTGGTTAGAATCGCGAGTGATTGAGTTTGCTATCTACTTTACCCCGTTACTTTTTGAGATTGATTTCAGCTTCGATTGAGCCGGTTTCAATCTCAGGGTGAGACGCTAGTTTGTCTGCAGCCCATTGGTTGATGTGTTTCAGAATAGCAGACACCGCGTGTTTTTCCGTTGGTGCTTGGTCTTGTTCGACATCGATCTTTTGCTTTGGATGTGAGCCTGTCGCATCTTCAGCAATATGGAGCCAATCTGGGTGCCAGTAATATGGCTGACCGCTCGGTGTTGTCCAACTGTGAACACCGTTTGACTCTCCTTTATAACTTAATTGGTCTGCTTCTATTTTTTTCATTGTTATCTCGCATGTTTTTGGGTTACATCAAATTATTGAGGTAGAAAGCCAACTTAGCTCCTACCTTGGGTACAAACTTAGCAAAGCTTACAAAGTTATCTGTGAACCAATTCACACTATTGTGGAAATTAGATGCGATCATATGGATAGCAGCAATAGTTGTTGGCGTAAGTGATAAAATCACCGGCTCACAGAATTTCTCTAGGTAGTACAATTAGATGGCGCGTTATGAAGAGCTTGCAAAGGATATTCGAACTCAGATAGCCAACAATACGTGGCGATCCGGAGAGAAGATCCCTTCGGTACGCATGAGTTGTCGAAATTACAACGTCAGCAATAGTACTGTCTTACAAGCCTACCAGTTGCTAGAAAGCGAAGGGTGGATCATCGCTAAACCTCAGTCGGGCTACTTTGTAGCGCCAAGGCTGGACGGCGTTGACTACGCACAGCCACTCGTTAGTGAAAAGAAAGCCATTAATGACCGCTTATTTGATTTCTTGAAGTCGAGTTCAGCCGAAGGTGTGATTCCTTTCGGCTCTGCATTCCCAGATCCTGACCTGTTCCCGTTACCTACCTTGACTCGAAACCTTGCCAGCGCGGGTAGGAAGATGACTGGCGCGAGTGTGATAAATAATTTGCCACCGGGCAGTGAGTCCTTGAGAAGGCAAATCGCACAGCGTTATCTGCAGCAAGGGATCACGGTTAATCATCAAGACATCGTGATTACGTCGGGTGCTATGGAGGCGCTCAACTTGAGCCTGCAAACGGTCACCAAGTCGGGTGATAACGTCGTGATTGAGTCTCCCGCATTCTATGGTGCTCTGCAGGCTGTCGAGAGGCTCGGGCTTAACCCGATCGAAGTGGACGTTTGCCCAATCAATGGGTTGAATATAGAGCAGTTTGAAAACGCGCTACAAAACCAAGATGTTAAAGCGTGTTGGCTGATGACGACTTTTCAAAACCCAACGGGAACCAGTTTGTCGGAACAGGCAAAGCGCCGTGTGGTAGAGATTGCAGAACAGCATGGAACCTACATTATTGAAGATGACGTGTATGGCGATCTTTATTACGAAGGGAATAAGCCGAAGCCACTAAAGGCCTTCGATAAGACCGATTCCGTCTTGCTTTGTGGGTCGTATTCAAAAAGTTTGTGTCCTGGTTATCGAGTAGGGTGGGTTGTGAACACGCGTTTTAACGACGCGATTCAAAAGTTACAGCTTCTTTCTACGTTATCGAGTAGCGCTCCTGTTCAACTTGGTGTGGCTCATTTCTTAACGCATGAAAGCTACGACAATCACCTTCGTAAACTGCGTAAAAACCTTGTCGTCAGGAAAGAGCGATTTATCGATGTCATTAAGCAGTACTTTCCGCATTCAATCGAGATTGAAGAGCCGGCTGGTGGTTACTTGATATGGATTCGCTTTTCTGAAAAATTCGACAGCCAACAGTTTCATCAACTGGCTATCGAACAAGGTATTAGCGTTGCATCTGGCGATCTGTTTAGTGAGCATGGCAGAGTGGATAACGCGATACGATTGAACTTCTCTTATGAACTGACAGAAGAGAAAGAACAGGCGCTCATCTGGCTTGGCAAACTGGCACATCAACTTACGCACTCGTAAAACCTTAAGTCCCTCATAAAAAAGACAATCATTCCAACTGTACGGGTTGTTTGTGGGGTAACTGTACGCCTAATTGACCAAAGAGTTGTGATTCAATAACGGTAGACCAAATATTGGAGATACCGTTATGTTGAAAATGACTATGGGAAATGAAGTTAAGCTGATTATTGTCGCTATTGTGTGTGCGCTTCTGCTTATTCTCGGCCACGTACTGCTGGCAAAAGCATTCGCTGATATGGCGTGGGCGGAATACACCACTGCCGCGATCCCATTCGTTATGATGGCAATTTGCGGTCTTGCAATAAAATACGCTATCGACCAAGATGTGGATTAGCTTTTGAAATAATGAGTCTCAGATAGTGGCACGCAGAAGCATCTGGACTCGTTTTATTCCGAACATAAAAAAACCTCCGCAAGTGCGGAGGTTTTTGTTTGTTCTTAACTTTTAATATCGAATAGGTTTCGAATTAGAAGTTTGCAGAGCGTGGTGTACGTGGGAATGGAATCACGTCACGAACGTTACCCATACCTGTTACGTAAGATACTAGACGCTCGAAACCAAGACCGAAACCAGCGTGTGGCACTGTACCGTATTTACGTAGGTCGCGGTACCAGCTCATGTGCTCAGGGTCGATACCCATAGCAATCATACGCTCGTCTAGAATGTCTAGACGCTCTTCACGTTGTGCACCACCGATGATTTCACCGATGCCTGGTGCAAGTACGTCCATTGCTGCAACTGTTTTGCCGTCGTCGTTTAAGCGCATGTAGAAAGCTTTGATGTCTTTCGGGTAGTTCTTAACAATAACAGGTGCTTTGAAGTGCTCTTCAGCTAGGTAACGCTCATGCTCAGAAGACATGTCGATGCCCCACTCAACGTCAAACTCAAATTTCTTACCAGAGTCTAGTAGGATTTGGATTGCGTCAGTGTAGTCAACTTGTGCGAAATCAGCGTCTACGAATTGCTCTAGACGAGTGATTGCTTGCTTGTCGATGCGAGAAGCGAAGAATTCAAGGTCGTCGCGGCGCTCTTCAAGAACAGCAGCGAAAACGTACTTAAGCATGTCTTCAGCCAGTTTCGCTACATCGTTAAGGTCTGCAAACGCAACTTCAGGCTCAACCATCCAGAACTCAGCTAGGTGGCGGCTTGTGTTTGAGTTTTCAGCACGGAACGTAGGACCGAACGTGTAAACCTTGCTTAGTGCACAAGCATAAGCTTCAGCATTAAGTTGGCCAGATACTGTTAGGAACGTCTCTTTACCGAAAAAATCTTCGTTGAAGTCTACGTCGCCTTTTTCAGTGCGTGGTAGGTTTTCCATGTCTAGCGTAGAAACACGGAACATTTCACCAGCGCCTTCTGCATCAGATGCAGTAATAAGCGGAGCAGAAGTCCAGAAGAAACCTTGCTCGTGGTAGAAACGGTGAATCGCTTGAGATAGACAGTTACGTACACGTGCTACTGCGCCAATCACGTTTGTACGTGGACGTAGGTGAGCAACTTCACGAAGGTATTCGATAGAGTGACGTGTCTTAGCCATTGGGTAAGTGTCAGCGTCTTCAACCCAGCCTACAACTTTAACGTCAGTTGCTGCTAGTTCGAAGTCTTGACCTTTCGCAGGAGACTCAACAATCTTACCCGTTACTTCAACAGAGCAGCCAGTTGTTAGCTTTAATACTTCGTTTTCGTAATTATTAAGATTATTAGGAACCACGGCCTGAATCGGGTCGAAACAAGAGCCGTCATAAATGGCAAGGAAAGAGATTCCAGCTTTGGAATCACGACGTGAACGGATCCAGCCGCGAACAGTTACTTCACTGTCTACCGCTAGCTTGCCGCCAAGTACGTCTGTTACAGGCGCGTAAGTCATGTTGATTTCATTCTCCATTGAGGGACAAATTCAACTCAAAGTCTCTGGCATTGCTGCAAATAAATATACATTTGCACAATAATTAGCCGAAACATTAAGTTGTATAAACTTTTTAAATCGATTGAACATATTACCTGTCATACCGACAGCTTCAACCTTTATTCTTGCTTGGTGAAAGAAATATTGTGTCTACTGACGATAAATAGGTTTGAGGGTGTGTTTTTTGTTCGATCTTAGCGTCAGCCTTACCTTTCACCCTATGTGAGCTGCTGAACGAGCATGGCGTAATCGAAACCTTTGTTTTCAATAATGGGAGTGTGATTGTGTTGAGACTCACTCTATATTGGCGCGGATTCAGTCATTTTGGACTTGATCACCTTCTTAATTTCCCACTAAAGTACAAGAGGAGTTTAATATCTACGTGTTAATTACGCCGCCTTAACCCCTGCATTCTCTCTACACCCGCACTTTTCGAGCGCTCGCTCATTCAAGAAAAACAGTCGATCAAATTATGTCTCAACAAGGCAGGACTGGCTGTACAAGTAAAAGAGAATTACATGCTTAATTATTTAAAAAAACACTGGTTATCAAACGTTAAAGGAGATTCATTATCTGGGATTGTGGTTGCACTCGCATTGATCCCTGAAGCCATCGCATTTTCAATTATTGCAGGCGTTGACCCTAAAGTAGGGCTCTATGCCTCGTTCTGTATTTGTGTCGTCACTGCTTTGGTTGGCAGTCGTCCGGGAATGATTTCCGGTGCAACAGGCGCTATGGCGCTACTAATGGTCACTTTAGTGAGAGAGCACGGACTAGAATATCTACTCGCCGCTTCATTTCTAGCTGGCGTCATTCAGATCGCAGCTGGTTATCTCAAGCTTGGTAACCTGATGAATTTCGTTTCCAAATCGGTGATTACTGGATTTGTTAACGCGCTCGCCATTCTAATTTTCATGGCCCAACTTCCTGAATTAATCAACGTCTCTTCAAGCGTTTACGTGTTAGTCGCTTTGGGTTTGGCGATCATTTATCTGCTTCCTTATTTCCCCAAGTTTGGTCGCGCAATACCTTCTCCACTGGTCGCGATTGTTACCCTGACAATCATTAGTTTGCTCTTCGGCTTAGATGTGAGAACAATTGGCGATATGGGCAAGCTTCCCGATTCACTGCCTGTGTTCTTGATTCCTAATATTCCATTCACGTTTGATACACTAGCAACCATCCTGCCATATTCGATTGCTCTATCTCTGGTTGGCTTGTTGGAATCCTTGATGACAGCGACCATAGTCGATGACCTGACTGATACTGAAAGCAATAAAAACAATGAGTGTAAAGGGCAGGGCGTTGCGAACATCGTTGCTTCATTATTTGGTGGAATGGCGGGCTGCGCAATGATCGGTCAGTCGGTCATCAACATCAAATCAGGCGGCTTAACCCGATTATCCAGCATGATCGCAGGGGTGGTTTTGTTGCTAATGGTGGTGTTTGTTTCTGATTGGTTGAAGCTTATACCGATGGCGGCTTTAGTGTCTGTGATGATCATGGTTTCTATCGGCACATTCTCATGGCGTTCCATTGTTGAGCTTAAAGATCACACACTGCCAACCAATGTAACCATGCTAGCAACCGTGGCGGTGGTGGTGTTTACTCATAACTTAGCGATAGGTGTTGCGGTTGGCGTGGTGCTGTCGGCTCTGTTTTATGCACATGCCAGCAAATCCATGGTGTTTATATCCGATGAAGTCGTGACAAACGAAATGCACACCATTCACCGAGTAAAAGGCCATGTCTTCTTTGCTTCGTCAGATGCGTTTGTCGACTTATTTGATTATGACAACGCGACCTCTTTAGTGACCATCGATATATCGGATGCGTCATTCTTAGATAATACCTCGGTCGAGGCGCTTGATAAGGTTGTGTTCAAGTTCCGTAAAAAAGGGGCTTACGTTGAAGTGTCAGGAATGGATAGCGTGAGTGCGAATCTGATAGTCAAACACGCGATGTATCACAAGCATAAAGACTTAACCGCGGTTTCCATTACGCACTAATCTTGGTTTACGGTTCTTTTAAAGCCTGAAAGCCTGAATTAGACGTTGCTATGAAGATAAAGCGCTCATTGTTGAGCGCTTTTTTGTTGGCGATCTATGACTTCTTCTTTGTACTCGACAAAGTAAACTGATTAATCAGCGATTCAAGATGATCAGATAGCTCTTCTAAGTCATTGCTGATGTTGCGAGTTTCAGCCGCGGATTGCGATGTGTTGTTGGCGTGAGAGGTGATGGTTTCAACCTTTTGTTGAACATCTTGAGTCGCTTGTGTGGTGGATTGCGTTTGCTGCTGAATATTCTGTGCGTGAGCCAGCACCTGTTTCATCTCTTCGACCACACCATTCATTTCAATTGAAAGTGCGTCGATATCGGTTGAGCTTTGATGGGCTTGTTCGCAAACGCGATCGGCAGAAGTCAGCGACTCTTCGCTGCCTTGCTGGAACTGATGAATGATTGACTCAATACTGCCTGTTGCTTCAGCGGTTCGTGATGCAAGATGGCGAACTTCATCAGCCACCACCGCAAACCCACGACCTTGTTCTCCCGCACGTGCCGCTTCAATTGCTGCATTCAAGGCCAGAAGATTGGTTTGGTCAGCAATGCCACGAATCACACTCAATATTGAAGAGACCTCTCCGGTTTGCTCATTGAGTGTCAGTATTTTGTGTTTCACTTCTTCTATGCTGCTAACGAGGTTTTTTATCTCACTGCTTGCTTCGTGTGCTTGGTTGGCACTCTTACACGCCACATCAGCGGTGTGATTGATAAGCTCTGAAGCTGTTAAAGTCGCTTGTTCTACATTGACTTGCTGTGCCTGTATTCCTTCGACATTGTGTTGCACTTCTGCGGTTTCGCTTTGCTGGTCGCTGGCGGCTTGCTCGGTAATTTGCGCGACACTAGTCAGTTGGTTGGCAGACGCATTTAACTTGTGCGAGGTGCTTTGTACCTTTTCTAAGCTGTCAGATACGGTTCCCATGAACGAGTTGATGGAGTTAGCCAGCGTGCCAATCTCATCCTTGCTTTGTTCCGGCAGGCGAGTGGATAGGTTTTTATCGTTGCTGACTTGGGTCATAAAGCGAGAAGTCTGTTGCAGCGGGCGCACGATAATCTTACGAATTAATCCCATCGTAAGGACAAATCCGGCAAACGAGATCACTGCCATAATGCCAATAGCAGCCATGGTTTGAGTGTTAATCAGCGAGTTAACATGGTTAAGGTTATATTCGAGACGAATCGCACCCAAGACTTCACCTTCTGGTGCCATATGACAGGCGACACAATTGGTTCCTCGGTAATCTTCACTCGACTTCATTGGCAGAGCAATAACCAAGCCTTTGCCCCAATCAGCAGAAAAAGGCTCGATAACGGTTTCGCCCGCTAGCGCTCGTTTATCAATATCGTCAACCGGTGTTTGGTTGTCATTACCTGGGCCATATAACTTGCTGACAGCGTCGGCGCGTAAAACACGAACGTCTTCAATGCCTTCTTGAGCCAGTGCTTTCTGACGAAGGGTCTCTTTTTGTGCCATGGTGCCGGTGAGCATCATCATATTGAGGCTATCGAAGTAGTTACTTGCTTTGTCGTGAAGCTGCTCACTTAACACTGAGTTTACAAGTTGCTTTTGTTGCGAATATTGAAAGTAGGTCGATATTGCCAGCAAAAAGGTGAACACGATGGCGAGGGCCACTAGGATTTTAAAGGTGATTGTTGAGCGCATAAGGTGTTTGTTTTTATTAATTATAATGACGCAAATACTGTACTAGTAAGAATTCCTACCACCTATGGGGTATAACGAATTGTGTGACCACACTCCGGTTGTGGTTATGTTTCTGTGATGTAGCGAGTTTGTGTCGTGTCTGATGTTGAAATGGAACGCGCTTCAAGCTCCTCGCTGTTCTTAAAACAGACTGTTGTTTTGGGAAAATTGAAGTGCAGCATCGAGTTTTGATTGTGCTGATAATTAGAAAAGCCTAGGTTGTTAATTAGCTCGATGTATTTGTCCGCTTGTCTTTTATCAATAAAGACTATTGTTTTAGACGACTTAGTGGTCAATTTATATCCAAATGGTTGTTTTGTTCAATTTAATAGCAAAAACTGTGGTTATAGCGTTGTGTTTCGAGGCTCATTCGATAAGATGAAAAGACCTCTATGATAGAGGTAGGGCAGCAACGGATACGCTGCTTCAAATACTATGGAATGTGACTTATTGGACACATACATGAAATTCAAGATTACATCACCGATTATTGAACCTACGGAAGGTTCACCACATCAGTTAATGCTTACTCACGCTTCTCGTTTTACCTCTTTTAAGACAAGCTCCCCTTTGAACGCCCTGTTCGACAACGTCTCTGCACGCTTCTTTACCGCTTATCGCTCCTATTGTTATTCGTTTTATAACTTTATTTCTATCTGAACTCCTTTGTCATCCGCTCGATGAACGAAGACTCACATCTATAAAAACTAAACAAATAAGTTAAAAACAATGAATATTAAAATGATGGGTAGCTCCCTAATTATCGCTGGTACCGCTCTCGGTGCTGGTATGCTTGCGATCCCAATGGTATTAGCTCAATTCGGATTGCTTTACGGCACACTGCTTATGGTACTGATCTGCTTCGGTACGACTTACGCAGCATTACTACTTCTAGAAGCGACCATCAAAGCGGGTGGCGGTCTAGGATTAAACTCTATTGCCCGAAAAACCTTGGGTAAACAAGGTCAGTTGCTTACCAACGGCTTGCTATACGCGTTGTTGATTTGCCTATTAATGGCTTACATTCTGGGCGCAGGTGACTTGCTGAGTAAGTTACTGTCTAACTTTGGCGTCGAAATTACCGCGACTACCAGCCAAACCGTGTTTACCTTGCTTGCTGGCGCAGTAGTCGCAAGTGGTACTGGTGTGATTGATAAGCTCAATCGAGCATTGTTCTTCGTGATGCTTGCTAGTTTGTTTGCAACCATGGCCTTCTTAGCGCCGAGCATGACTCAAGAAAACTTGATGCAGGTAACCAGCCATGACCACGTTGACCTAATCAAAACCAGTGCCATCCTGTTTACGAGCTTTGGCTTTATGGTGGTGATTCCAACCTTGGTTTCTTACAACCACGAAGCGACAGACAAACAGCTGCGTAACATGGTGATCATCGGTTCTCTGATCCCATTAGTGTGTTACTTGTGTTGGTTGTTTGCGGTAGTGGGCAACTTGAGTGAAGAGCAATTCAGAAGCTTTGAGAACGTATCAGATTTGATGGCGGCGTTTGAGGCTCAGTCTCCTTGGGTGGGTAACGTCTTGTCTACCTTCACTGGCTTGGCGTTGTTGACTTCTTTCTTTGGCGTAGCAATGGCGTTGTTCAACCAGAACAAAGACATGTTCAACCAAAATACAGCGGTAACGTACTGCATTAGCTTTATCTTGCCGTTGGCGGGTTCATTGCTTGCTGCAGACAAGTTCCTACAAGTGCTGAATTACGCAGGCATCATCTTGGTGTTCCTAGCGGTGTTTGTTCCTCTGGTTATGGTCCACAAGCAGCGCTTCATGAAAGTTGCTGATGACCGATACCGAGCAGAAGGTGGCAGCGCAATGATGTTGTTCTCACTGCTGTTTGGTTGTTTCCTGCTTATCTCGCAAGTGATTTAACAAAACAATTTGGTCGGTTGAATCAATCAGTCACCAAGCTTTAGCTCCAAAAGCTTCAGATACAAAAAAGGAACGCCGCGGCGTTAATGCCGTTCACTTAAGAGTGAACGGCATTTTTGTTCTTAGCATACCGTTGTG